>JAZNRS010000090.1:0-9190 GCA_045590815.1 Faecousia sp. | reverse complement strand
GAATCGAACCCATGTTACCGCCGTGAAAGGGCGGTGTCTTAACCGCTTGACCAACGGGCCTGGTAGCGGCGACCTGATTCGAACAGGTGACATACCGGGTATGAACCGGCTACTCTACCAACTGAGTTACGCCGCCATATGGTCAAACAATCTCGGCATCGCCGAAATCAGCTTCCTTATTATATACAGCTTGTGCCCTTTTGTCAAGAAAAACTTTTTGTTTTTTTGGACATACTGGAAAAGAGGTGTTTTATAATGCGTTTTTGGAAAAAATCCTTGCTTTTTTATCTGGGCGGCATGATCTACACCGGCATCGAGCTCCTCTGGCGGGGCAGGTCCCATTGGTCCATGTTTTTGCTGGGCGGAACGTGCTTTCTCGCCTTGGGGCGGATCCGCAGGCTGCGGATTTCCGTTTTTCGTCGGATGCTTTTGGCGGCGGTGATGGTCACCGCCCTGGAGCTGCTCACCGGTCTGACCGTGAATCGGGAATATCGGGTCTGGGATTACCGCCGGATGCCGCTGAATTTCAAGGGTCAGATCTGTCTGCCTTTCTTTTTTCTGTGGATGCCCCTGTGCCTGATGGGGATGTGGATCTACGGTGTGCTGGATAAATGGTTGACTTTTGCCAAGGATGGTTTAAAATAAAGGCAAACCCACAGAAAGAGGGCGTTGCCTGTGAAAAAGAGTTTCATCGCCATTTTGGTATTCAGTCTGATCACGTTAGCCGCCTGCGGTGTGATCTACAAGTGCATGCCCACAGAGGAGCCCGGGGTGACCACCACTGCTCCCACTCCCCAGTCCCCCCAGGGCAGCACCACAAATACCACCGCAGCTCCCACCACGGAGCCTACCACCCAACCTACGACGCAGCCCACCACCCAACCTACTACCGAACCTACCACGCAGCCTACAACGGAGCCCACCACCGAACCCACGACCCAACCCACGACCCAGCCGACCACCCAGCCTTCCGCTGAGGGTAAGCTGATCGTCATCGATGCGGGTCACCAGCGCAAGGGCAACTCCGAAAAAGAGCCCGACGGTCCCGGCTCCACCACCATGAAGGCCAAGGTATCCTCCGGCACCCAGGGCGTTGCCACCGGACTGGAGGAGTACAAGCTGAATCTGCAGGTGAGTATGCGTCTGAAGACCATTTTGGAGGAACGGGGCTACCGGGTGGTGATGATCCGCACGGACCATGATGTGAACATCAGCAACGCCGAGCGTGCCCAGATCGCCAACGACTTAAATGCCGACGCATTTTTGCGGATCCATGCCAACGGCTCGGACAATTCCAGCGTCAACGGCATCATGACCCTCTGCCAGACCAAGACCAACCCCTACAATGCGGCGCTCTATCCCCAGAGCAGACTGCTGGCCGGGTGCGTGCTGGACGCCATGGTAGAAGCCACCGGTGCCAAGAAGCAGTATGTATGGGAAACGGACACCATGAGCGGCATCAACTGGTGTTCGGTACCCGTGACCATCGTGGAGATGGGGTACATGTCCAATCCCGAGGAGGATCGGCGCATGGCATCGGAGGATTACCAGCAAAAGCTGGCGGAGGGCATCGCCAACGGCGTGGATGCCTATTTCAGCCAAGGATAACAAAACACGCCCCGGTCACCGGGGCGTGTTTTCTTCGCATTTGACGATGGCTTCGGTGACATCGCTGAGCACCAGCACACCATCTTGGTTGTAAGCCTTTATGGTGACCTCCACAAGGCCGTTCCGTGGGCTGCGCTGCATCAGGTTGGTGATCACCGCTTCGCCGTGGAGGGTATCTCCGGCGTAGACCGGCTTATGCCATTCGATCTTGGTGGACTTGCCTGCCAGCAGCTCCTCGCCGAAAAAATCCGCCTCCAGGTACTTCGCCCACACCGACATGAACGACATGACGCCCGGAGCGATCAGCTGCCCGAAGGGGGACGCCTTGGCGTATGCCTCGTCGGTATGGAGGGGGATATTGTCGTAGGTATAGGCAAAATCCAGCATTTTCTGCTTTTCGATATACGCCGGGGCGATCTGCACGGACATGCCCAGCTTCAATTCGTTGAAATACACGACAAGACCTCTTTTCGTAGCGTTGCGAGCCACATTTTAGCACGTCTTTGCAGAAAAGTCAAATGTCTTTCGGGAAAGGTTCCCCACCGTGATCAGTCCTCACAATATGGCTCAATTATCCTTGCTTTTTCAGTTTTTCCGTGATAGAATGATACAAAATCATTTTCTGTCGAAAGGAGGGCTGGTATGAAGCGCATTTGCCTGCTGCTGGTCGTTATGCTTTGCTGTGCACTGCTGGTGCTGCCCGTATCAGCCCGCAGCTGCGCCGAGTCCATGGTCATTGAGGCAAACGTGGAGTCCAACGGTGCCTGCATCGTGGAAATGACCGTGGATCTGACTCTGGATTCCGGGGTGGATGACCCCAAATTCCCCATCCCCGCAGCCGCCAGCGAGATCTCTCTCAACGGCAGCGCCGCCACTACCACCACCCGTGGTCAGGTTACCTGGGTGTCGCTGAAGCGAGTGGGCGACGGCACCTTCCACCTGCGCTACCGGCTGCCTACGGTGGTCACCACGGAGAAAAACAAACCCATGACGCTGGAAATGCCGTTGCTGTCCGGCTTCTCCTACCCCATCGACGATCTGCAGATCAAGCTCACCTTCGCCGGGGATGTGTCCGGCGAGCCGGACTTCGTCAGCGGCTACTACCAAAGCAACACCATGGCGATCCTCAAGAGCCGGGTGGAGGGAAATGTGATCCACGGCTCCGCACAGAATCTGATGGATCACGAAACGCTGAGTCTGACCATGGAAGTGGACGAGCAGATGTTCCCGGATGCTGCCAGCCGTGCCCGGATCCTGAGTCTGGCAGATGTGGCGGTGGCAGCGGTGGCGGCACTGGCAGCGGCGTACTATGTATTTTTCCTGCGTCCGAAGCTGCCCGGGCGCAAGACCCGTGTCACCCCGCCGGACGGTGTCACCCCCGGCAATCTGCCCTTGTGGCTCCGGGGCGGCAGACGGGATTTCACCATGATGGTGGTCCATTGGGCGCAGCTGGGCTACCTGCGGCTGCAGGTGGATGACAGCGGACGTGTGCTCCTGCACAAGCGGATGGAAATGGGCAACGAGCGCAGCGCCTTTGAAAATAAGTGCTATCGCAACCTGTTCGGTCGCCGCCGTGTGGTGGACGGAACCGGCTACCATTATGCGCAGCTTTGCCGTATTATCAACAAAAAACGTCCCAAAACCCGGGAGGTTTACCGGAAAAGCTTCGGAAATATCCATATTTTCCGGGTTCTGTGTATGCTGGCGGGACTGCTGGGCGGCATCCTCATCGCCATCGGCTTTGCGGATCATTCGGTATTTTTGCGGATATTCATGGCTGTTTTGATGACGGTGCTTTCCGCGCTGCTCTATCACATGGGCGAACGGATCTGGGAGCGGAACCGCATGAATTTGTACCTGGGTCTTGGCGCCGGGGCGCTGTGGCTGCTGCTGGGCTTTTTGTCCGGGAAGGGACTGTCGGCGGTGCTGCTGGTTGCGTTCCAGGTGCTCTCCGGCATCGCCGGTTCTCTGGGCGGAAAACGTACCGATCCGGGTCAGCAGGCGCTGGAGCAGCTGCTGGGTCTGCGGCGGTATCTGTGCACCGCATCGAAGTCTGAGCTGCAGCTGATGCTGCGGCAGAATCCCTCGTATTTCCACGACATGGCGCCCTACGCCCTGGCGATGAATGCGGACGAAGCCTTTGCCCGTCGGCTTGGGCGGATGCGTCTGCCGGAATGTACATGGCTGGTCAACGGTGTCCACGGTCAGGTGTCCGCGGCGGAGTGGTCGAAGCTGCTGCGCACAGCGGTGGATACTCTGGATAAGCGTGCCAAGCGGCTTCCTCTGGAGCGACTTATCAGTAGATAAACGAATCCCCCTGCCTTGGCAGGGGGATCAATTTTATACAGCCGCAGCTTGCTTTTTTGCCTTTTTGTCCAGCAAGAGCCATGGCAGATATGCCAGGAAATACAGCGCGCTCACCGCCGCTGCCATCACCAGGATCCGCAGGGCGAAATTGGGAGGCAGGATATCCAGGATGGAGGGGGTGTCCTCGGGCTTCGCCATGAACAGATAGTTGGCGCCGGGACCGATGAGGCTGTTCGCCCAGTACGCCACCAGCGCCAGCGCCACCATAGCGCCGTAGGCCTTGAGGATGGACTTGAAGTTGGGGCGCATTTTGCACACGAAGATCATGTAGAAAATGGCGATGTAGCCCAGCAGATGCTCCGCCCAAAACTGGTAGTAGCGGAACCGGGTGGGACCGGTGTAGGTGATCACCGTGGGGGTGATCAGAGCGAAGATGGAGCCGGAGAATGCCCAGAAATAGCAGATGTCGAACAGGGTCTGGGATCTGCACAGCACCATAAAGCTGGCGAACACCACCACCCAGCCGCAGACGGTGATGGGCAGGTGATCCACCGGATTGGGTCCCAGGGCAGGAACGGCGATGAGCCGCCAATAGTAGGACATTTCACTGCAAATAAGGGCAAAAGCCAACAAATAACGGAACAAATATTCCTTTTTCATGGAACGGAGCTTATCCCGGAAATAATAGATCAGAAAAATAACGCCCACCGCAACGACTATGGGCAGAAAATGCGCCGGGGTAAAGTTGGTGAATTCCACCGAATCACCCTGGCCCAGAAAATACTTCAGAAAATCCAGCATTTTTTCGCCTCCTTCATAATTGTTCACGATTATATCATATTTTACATAAATCGACAAGTCTATAATTTCGAAAGGTAAATGATTGTTTAGATTAGCAACGCACCTACTCTTGCCCCCCGCATTTATGGGGGGGGTGGCCGAAGCGCAAGCGTGGCCGGGGGGAGTAAAAATAGGTTTTTCCCGAACTCCCCCAGTCAAAAATCAAAGATTTTTGCCAGCCCCCTCTTAAAAGCGGGGGCCAAGGGGTGCGGCACGTTAATCACATAAACAATCATTTATCCTTTTAAACTGCAAGAAATTCCCTTTTCTGGAAACCCTACAATATATATAAGGAATGCACAAAAAATAAAACGAAAATTTCCGAGAATTTTCGTTGACAAAGTGGGTATTTTGGGATACAAATATACTTGTCATATTGTGGCGAAATATTTACAGAAACGGGGGAGGATAATGTCCAAGGAACTCATCAGGCTCCGTGACCTTACCATGGAGTTCGACGGGGAGCGTATACTCGACAGTATCAATCTCTACATTAACGATCAGGAATTCCTCACCTTGCTGGGCCCCTCCGGCTGCGGCAAGACTACCACTCTGCGGATCATCGGCGGCTTCCTTACGCCTTCGTCCGGCACCGTGACCTTCGACGGGCAGATCATCAACGATGTGCCCCCCTACAAGCGCCAGATCAACACCGTGTTTCAGCGCTATGCGCTGTTTCCCCATCTGAATGTGTTTGATAACATCGCATTCGGTCTGCGTGTTGCCAAGGTGCCCAAGGATCAGATCGAGGAGCGGGTCAACCGGATGCTGGAGATCGTCAGCCTCAAGGGCTACGGTCATCGGAACATCTCTGCCCTTTCCGGCGGACAGCAGCAGCGTGTTGCCATCGCCCGGGCGCTGGTCAACGAGCCGAAGGTCCTGCTTCTGGACGAGCCTTTGGGCGCGCTGGATCTTCGTCTGCGCAAGGATATGCAGAATGAGCTGAAGCGCATCCAGCAGGCCACGGGCATCACCTTCATCTACGTCACCCACGACCAGGAGGAAGCGCTGAGTATGTCCGACACCGTGGTAGTCATGGACAAGGGCCGCATCCAGCAGATCGGCAAGCCTGAGGATATCTATAACGAGCCGAAGAACGCCTTCGTGGCGGACTTCATCGGCGAAAGTAACATTCTGGACGGCGTGATGCTCAGCGACTACAAGGTTCGCTTCTTTGGCCGCACCTTCACCTGCGTGGACGCGGGCTTCGAGTCCAACGAGCCGGTGGATGTGGTTATCCGTCCCGAGGATATCGACATCGTCACCCCCGAGGAGGGTCATCTGGTGGGCACCGTTACCGCCATCACCTTCAAGGGCCTGAACTACGACATCATCGTAGAATTCAAGGGCTTCAAGTGGCTCATTCAATCCACGGACTTCTGTGCCGTGGGCTCCACCATCGGCATCCGGTTGAACCCGGAGGATATTCACATCATGCACAAGAGTGAGTATTCCGGTATGTTTGGCGACTACAGCTCCTACTCTGCCGAGTACGACGAGCTGGCGGAGGATGCCGACGATGAAGAAGAATAACTCCATTCTGCTCAGCACGCCTTACATCGTGTTCATGGTGATCTTCACCCTGATCCCGCTGGGCGTGGTGGGTTACTATGCCCTGACGGATCCGGCTACCGGAGAATTTTCTCTGGTGAATATCCGCAATCTGGGTATGTATCTGCCGGTTTTGGGTCAGTCCATCGGCTATTCTCTGATCTCGGCGCTGATTTGCCTGCTGCTGGGCTACCCGGTGGCGTATTTCATCGCCCACCGGACACCGGTGATGCAGAAATTTCTGTATATGCTGGTGATGCTGCCCATGTGCATGAGCTTTTTGCTGCGCACCCTGGCATGGGTGGGTCTGCTGCAGGATACGGGCATCATCAACTCCCTGCTGGGTCACATCGGCATCGGGCCTTTGCCCTTGATCCGTACCCCGGCGGCGGTGGTGCTGGGCATGGTGTATAACTATCTGCCTTACATGATTTTGCCTCTGTACGCCACCATCGTCAAGATCGACAACCGCCTCATCGAAGCGGCGGAGGACCTGGGCTGCAACGGTCTGCAGGTCTTCGGTCGGGTGACCCTGCCGCTGAGTGTGCCGGGAATCTTCTCCGGCATCACCATGGTCTTTGTGCCGGCGGTTTCCACCTTCTACATCTCCCAAAAGCTGGGCGGCACCGACACGGTGCTCATCGGCGACGTGATCGAGCGCCAGTTCAAGCAGGGCAACAACCCCAACCTGGGTGCCGCCCTAAGCCTGGTGCTGATGCTGCTGGTGTTCGTGTGCACCGGCATCATGAACCGCTTCGGCGGTGACGCGGAAGGGGGCGTGGTGGTATGAAAAAGCTCAACCGGGTTTTTACCGTCCTGATCTTCATTTTCCTGTATATCCCCATGCTGGTGCTGATCATCGGCTCCTTCAATACCGGCAAGAGTCTGACCCATTTTGAGGGCTTTACTTTCCAGCAGTACGCAGAGCTGCTTAAGGACGACGCGCTGCTGAGCCTGCTGGGTAACTCCCTGCTCATCGCCGTGCTTTCCACCGGCATTTCCACGATTTTCGGCACCATTGCTGCTGTGGGTATCAACGGTCTGAAGCCCAAGATGCGCAGCGTGGTCATGAGCCTGACCAACATCCCCATGACCAACCCGGATATTGTTACCGGTGTCAGCCTGTCGTTGCTGTTCGTGTTCGTGGGTACGAAAATGCTGGGTCAGCGGGACAGCCTGACCTTCGGCACACTGCTGCTGGCGCATATCACCTTCAGCCTGCCCTACGTCATTTTGAACGTAATGCCCAAGCTCCACCAGATGGATCGCTCCCTCACCGACGCGGCTATGGATCTGGGTTGCACCCCCTTGCAGGCGTTCTACAAGGTCACCTTGCACGAAATTATGCCCGGCATCATCACCGGCGCCATCATGGCCTTTACCATGAGTCTGGACGACTTCGTCATCAGCTATTTCGTCAGCGGTCCCAGCTTTGTGACGCTGCCGGTGGAGATCTACTCCTACACCAAAAAGCCCATTCATCCCAAGGTTTACGCCATGTTTACCCTGCTGTTTGTGCTGATTTTCGTGCTGATGGTGAGTATGAATCTGCTGCAGGTTCGTGCCGATCGCAAGCGCAGCAAGCAGCAGACCACCATGCCCAGCGAGGGCGCACAGTTTGCCAAGCGGGTCATCGCCATCGTGCTGGCGGTCGCCCTGACGGTGGGCTGCGGATGGCTGTTCCTGCGCAACCGTAAGTCTGAGCAGGTGACCATCAACGTGTACAACTGGGGTCAGAACATCGCCGACGGCTCCGATGAAACCATGGACATCATCGCTGAGTTCGAGAAGGCGTACCCCAATATCAAGGTCAATTACTCCACCTACGACTCCAACGAGATCATGTACTCCAAGCTGAAAAACGGCGGTATCACCGTGGACGTGGTCATTCCTTCGGATTATATGATCGCCCGGATGATCAAGGAGGGTATGCTCCAGGAGCTGAACAAGGAGAACATCCCCAACTGGGAGAATGTTGATCCTGCGTTCCTAAACACTGCTTTTGACCCGGAGAACACCTATTCCGTGCCCTACACCTGGGGTACCGTAGGTATTCTGTACAACACCAAGGTAGTCGACCCGGCGGATGTCACCGGCTGGGAGCTGCTGTGGAACGAAAAATACGCCGAGGACGGCATTTTGATGTTCGACAACTCCCGGGATGCCTTCGGCATCGCCCAGTACCTGCTGGGTTACGACGTGAACACCACCGATCCTGCGGAGCTTCAGGCCTGTACCCAGAAGCTGCAGGAGCAAAAGCCAATCGTGCAGCAGTACGTTATGGATCAGGTCTACGATTCCATGATCAACGGCGAGGCGGCTATCGCCCCCTACTACGCCGGCGACTGTATGCAGATGATCAACGAAAACCCGGATCTGGCGTTCTACCTGCCGGAGAATCAGGGCTTCAATATGTTCATCGATTCCATGTGCATCCCCTCCTGCGCTCAGGAGAAGGAAGCGGCGGAAACCTTTATCAATTTCCTCTGCGATCCGGAGATTTCCGGTGCCAACATGGACTATATCTGCTACGCATCTCCCATCATGGGTGCTACGGAGCATATGGATGAGGAGCTGGCAACCAGCCCGGTGATTTACCCGGAGGAGTCTGTGCTGAGCAATGGCTCCAGCTACAGCTATCTCCCCGAGGACACCACCCGACTGGTGGAAGAGCTGTTCATGAAGGTCCGCAACGGACAATAACGTTAAAGCACCGCCCACCCGGGCGGTGCTTTTGCTTCTTGTAAATGATTGTTTATGTGATTAACGTGCCGCACCCCTTGGCCCCCGCTTTTAAGAGGGGGCTGGCAAAAATCTTTGATTTTTGACTGGGGGAGTTCGGGAAAATCCTATTATTCCTCCCCCCGGCCTCGCTTGCGCTTCG
>JAZNRS010000089.1:0-2596 GCA_045590815.1 Faecousia sp. | reverse complement strand
CAGCTCGGCGGACTTCAGCTGATACACCGTCCGGGTCTCTACCTTGCGGTTATCCCCGGCGGAAACGGCGGTAGCGCTCCACGCAGACCAATCGCTCCACCGCTCGTAGGTGAATTCCTTGTTGTAGGAGGTGGATTTCTGCTCATACACCTCGGTAGGCCACCACCAAGGACAGGTGGAGCATGCGCTATTCCAGAAATAGTAGCTGTCGTCGGAGGGGTCGTAGATGGGACTGTCTGCGGGAGGCGTGGTGGAATAGTAGGCGTGCATGATGTAGTTTGCGTTTTTATAGGTCTGGCTGCAATTTTCGCCGTAGCACCAGTGGTGGTACAGATAACCTACCAAATCATCAGAATCGACGACGGTTTTTGTGGTTTCCGTTTCAGAATCCGTTACGGTTTCGTCGATCTTGTGATAGATGGGGTAGAAATAGGTGTACTCGGAGAAGCCGTCGGACCATTCCTTAACATATACCACACTTTTGCTGCCGGCTTCGACCCAACGGGTGGATCTGACGGTGTAGCCGGTGAGGTTGGGCTCATAAGAGGTGAGAGTTTCGCTGTCTGAATACCGGTACTGGGTCTTGGCGGTAAACAGGCTTTCATCCATGCCTACTGGGATGCGCTCCAGCCAAAGGGATGTCATGTCCTGCGCGGTGATCTTGTAGCTGTCGCCGCAGAAAGAGCACGTATATTCATAGGCTGCATAGCTTATGCAGGTGGCATCTTTGAAGGTCATCTGGTAATCGTGTTCGCAGGTAGAGGGTGCGGTTTCGGATTCCACATGTCCGCAGACACTGCAGGTGCGGCTCTTGGTATTGCCCACGGTGATCCATGGGCCATAACTGTGACCCACTACGGTGACTTCCGTCTTGGTCACCAGACCGCAGATGGAGCAGGCATCGATCCGACTGCCCGGCTGGGTACAGCCGTTGCCGCCCAAATTGACGGTGGTGTTGCTGTGAGAGCAGGTGGATTGATCCACCACGCTGGGGATCACCACAAAATATTCCTGCAGGAGGGAAACTGTGCCGGTATGGGAGGCAACGGTGGTGCTGGTGGGGGCGTAGTAGCTGATGTAATCCGCGGCGATCTCATAGGTATAGTTACCGCAGGCAAGCCCGCCGAAGGGGACACCGTAATCCACATTGCTGTGCCAGAGGATATATTCCGTGGCGTTGATCGGGTCAGAATAGGAGCCTTTGATTTCGCCTTTCAGACCGAAGCCGTCGTAAATGTTGCAGGCTACAGCGGAAAGCCGGTTGTACTTGGAGGAAACGGTTCCGTCAATGCCGAAGGAGTCGCCTTGCCAATGACCGTTGGGAACGGCGTAGTCTGTGATGGTGATATCGGAGGACAGATGTTTTACCAAAGTCGCATCCCCGGCAAAAATGTAAGCATCCTCATCGGAATCGGTTTCGATGCGGTACCAGTAGTTGCCGAAAGTGTTGCAATACAGAGCGATAGCGGTGTAGGTCTGCCCGGGCTGCGCCCGGAACAGTGTAGTGGAATTGTCCGCTTCATTGACGCTCCGGGGCTTGGTGTTGATGGGCGTATCCTTGGTGACTTCAAGCTGGCAGTAAGAAGGATAAGAAGTGCAGGATGCGGTGTAATCTGCCGGAGCGTTGTTTTCGTATTCGGGTACGCCAAAGTACAGATTGGAGATCTTTCGGGTGCGCTTGAAAACGCCGTAGCCGTCTGCACTTCCGCCGTCATTGGTGTTGCCCTCAATGGTGGTAACGTAGGTGCCATCGGAGGAAACCACCAGACCCACATGACCCCAGTCACGGGTGAAGAACAGGTCGCCCATTTTGGGGTTGTAGTTGTAGCCCAGGAAGTGATAGTTGTTATCGGCGCTGGAATTTAAAGTAGAGCCGCCGGCGTAGAAGTACACGTTGAAATATCCGCCGCTGTGACCGGCGCCGGTGGAGCGCTGAAGAACGGAGGTGGGCACGCCCGCCTGCTCGGCGCACCAGGACACAAAGGTGGCGCACCAGTGGGCGTAGGAGCCGCCCACTGGCATATTGCTGTTGACGTAATTGTGGTACCAGTAGTTGTATTCCACATAATTGAGGAAGCTGCTGTCGTAGGCACCGCCGGTGTCACCGGAGGAACTGCCCTCGCAGTAGCCGGCCTGGGACAAAGCCACGTTAATGATGTCCGCCGCCTGATTGCCGGTGAGCTGCACCTGGGTCAGGGCGGTGTAATAGGAGCTGGACTTATACGCCGAAGAGGGGGTATAGGTCATGGACAGGGCTTCCGCCTTGGGCGCCAGCTGAGGCAGCAGGGCGAGGCACATGCAAAGTGCCAGCAAAAAGCTGATGATACGAATGGATCTTTTCATGGTCTTCCTCCTTTAGAGCGATGCGAAGTATGCTTTGGCGTAGTAGCCATAGACGGCGATGGAAGCGGCCAGGGGCTTCATTTCGGCGCTGCCGGAGGAAGCCTGACTGACGCAGAAGGCACCGATGCTGTAAGGCAGCACGCCGGTGCAGTAGCTGACACCGCCGGAGCGGTAGCCTGCCACAACGTAGATGGTATCATCCAGGTTCTGTGCCGGGATCCCGTCCACCAGACCGGAAAATACGCTGCTGCCG
>JAZNRS010000088.1:0-4983 GCA_045590815.1 Faecousia sp. | reverse complement strand
CGTCCTTGGCAGCGATGCCAGCGACGGCGCCGCCGTAGATGCCATCCTCGTTGGTCATCACAGAGGGACCGGTAGCATTCTCGATGCTCAGCACATCAGCAGCAGCGAAGTCAGCGGCATTCCAGTAGTACAGGGTCATGTCGCCGGCGACGGTTGCGCTGGGCGTGAAGTAGTAGTTGATGGGGAATGCGCCGCCCACGGAGATGGAGGGCTTCTTAGCGGAGAAGCCGCCATTGGAAGCCAGAGCACCCTGCTTAGCAGCAGGAACACCTGCCACAGAGTGGACCATGTCAGCATTGTAAGCCTCGACCAGAGCCTTGGCGGCATCGGTCAGGTTGGCGTTGACCAGAGCATCGGTGTCCTCCAGGTAGCTCTGAGCTGCTGCACCATAATTCAGAACAGCAACCAGCAGAGCCTTCATCTCAACGCCTGCAGCACCATTGCTCTGGTTGTAGGCGTAGGTAGCGGGGCTGTACTGCACCTGCTTGCCGTAGGCAATGGTGCCGTCAGCCAGCTCGGCATAGACGCAGAAGTAGATGATGTCGCCCAGGTTCTGAGCGGGGATACCGTCGGTGTTGACACCGTAGTAGCCGTTGCCGGCATTGTAGGTAGCACCGGGGTAAACGTTCTCAGCGGTAGCGATGTCCACCACGCTGGGCTTGGAGGACCAGGTGATCATACCCATCTTCTCCAGGGCGATATCCTGGTCGATGGTGTAGTAGATGTTCAGCTTGATGGTATCCTCCAGCAGCAGAGTGGGAGTCACCAGCGTGATGGTGGGAACCACGATGGCATCCGGATCAGCTGCGCCGCAAATGAAGCAGCTGCCGTCCACGTAAGTGTGTCCGCCGGCGGGGATAACTTCAGTCTTGGTTTCGCCGCAGGTTGCGCAGGTGATGGTTTTTACGCCATCCTCGGTGCAGGTGGGAGGCATGGTGGTCACGCCGCTGTCCCAGCTGTGACCGGTGGGATCGGTATAGCTACCCACAAAGCTGCTGCCGCAGGTGCAAAGATAGGTGGTATAGCCCTGCGCAGTGCAGGTGGGCTTGGTGACGATCAGCTCGTAGGAATGTCCGGTAGCGGCGATGGTTTCTGTATAGCTGTCACCGCAGGAACAGGTGTAGGTTTTCACACCGGTCTTCGTGCAGGTGGGTTGGGTCGTTACCTTAGCCGTATAGCTGTGACCGAAAGCGGCAACATAGTCGCTCATGTAGGTATCACCGCAAGCGCAGGTATAGGTGGTATAGCCCTGCGCCGTGCAGGTCGGTGTGATAACGGTAGTCTTATAGCTATGGCCGTTAGGTGCAACGTAATCACTGACATAGTTATCGCCGCAATTACCGCAGGTATAGGTGGTATAACCCTGGGCGGTGCAGGTAGGAGCAGTCACCACAGACGCATAGTCATGTCCGGTTGCGGGGATCTCCTCCGTTTCAACCTCACCGCAGAGGACGCAGGTGCGGCTTCTGGTACCGGCAGACTCGCAGGTAGCATCCTCCGCAGACCAAGCCCCATACTCATGAGCGCAGGCGCCTTCATTCACCTGCAGATATTCCATGGCACAGCCGCCAACGGGGAAATTTTCCGTCCCCAGATAGGAGAACACAAAATCCTTGCCGCTGACCCAGTTATCGGTGGTATTTTGGGAATTTCCGGAGATATAATAGTTGTTCATAGCACCCAGCTCAACACCGTCCACCAGGAGGTAGACCATATTGCTGCCGTCAGCTGCGATCCGGTTTTCCAGGGTATAGACATGGCTGGCGGTGCCGTCAATGCCATGGTCCGACAGCTTCACGCCATAATTGTGATGCTTCTTGCCGGAGCGATGGCCCAACGCGATGATATCGCTGGTGCCACGGCGGTAAAGGTACACGTTACCTGCATCGTTAGCATCTGTGCTGGATGCAAACAACAGCGCACCATTGGAAATATCCTTCCAGTCGCCGGAGGACTTCCAGGAAACGCTCCAAGCTCTGTCGTGCAGCAGGGTCACCGGCTTGTCCATAACGCCGAAGACGCTGGTGAATGCGCTGGTGGTGACGCTGCCGGTGCAAAGGAGCATATCGTTTGCGGTAAATCCGTCGCTCTCCAAGTCCACCAGACCTTTGGCAGTCGCCTCCCAGCGATAGTTTTCCGGCTGCTTGTCGGCAGGAATGCCGCTCTCCCAAACCTGGATATAGTCAATGGAGCAGTCATTGATAGAATGCTGATAGGTACCGATGTACGAGAAGGTCAGGTCCTTGCCGTTGAGGTAATCCGAGGTGGTATTCTTGGCGGTTCCGCCCACAAAATACTGATTCAGCGCGCCGATCTCAACCCCGTCCACATACAGATAGATCATGTTGGAGCCATCGGCATCGACCCGGTTGGTCAAGCGATATACATGGGACGCCGTGGCATCAATGTCGTAATCCGTCAGCTTCAAGCCGTAGTTGTTGAACTGAGCGCCATCGTACCATCCAAGAGCGATCAGAGAATTGCTGTTGCGGAACAGGATGGGTGCGCCGGTGGTCTTACTCTGAGGCGCAGCCGCCAGCAGCAGCGCACCGCCGGTGAAGGCGCCTTCGGACTTCCACTCCACAGACCAGGGCTTATTGTGAAGCAGAACAACCTTCTCATCCAACTTCCACTGGGACTTGGTGTACACACCGCTGCTGCAGCTGCCGGTAAGCAAGGTAGCCGTATTGGGGATGGTGCCCACATTCTGCACAGCGGTCAAGGCGTTGCTTTGGGTTTCCCAACGGTAGGAATCAGCCGCATTTCGCTGATCGGCAATACCGTTGCCCCACACCTGAATGTAAGAAATATCACATTCATCCAGAGGATGCAGATCCGTTCCGAAATAGGAGAAACGGAAATCCTTGCCGGAAAGCCAGTTATCCTTGGTCCCCTGGGAAGTTCCGGCGATGTAATAATTGTTCATGGGGCCAAGCTCTTTGCCGTCTACCCACAGGTAGATCATATTGGTCCCATCGGAATTGATCTTGTTGACCATGCGGTAGACGTGTTCGGCGGTGCCGTCCACGCCGTAGCTGGCAAGATCCAGACCGTAATTATAGTAGGTGCCGCCGCTGTACTGACCGATGGCCATCAGGGTACTGTTTTTCCGGCGGAAGAAATAAGTGTTGCCCTCGTACTTGCTCTTGTCGTGGGAGGAGAACAGCAATCCACCGTCCGTCCATATGCCGGAGGACTTCCATTCCACGATCCAGGGCCGGTCGTGGTACAGATTGATGGACTCATTCACATAGAACCGACCGTCGGTAATAGACTCACCCTTGATATAGCCATTGTGCTGAACGATGCCGTTATAAGCAGAACCGTTATTGGTCACGGAAGTCAGCTTGCCGTCGATCATCTCCCAGCGATAGTTCTCCGGCTCAGCGGAATCGCCCTGGGTGGGGTCGTAAGTGTAGCCCTTGATGTAGTGCACACCATCATAGTTAGCGCTGGAGCTGGTTGCCCGGTTGGTGTTGAAATACAGCTTACCGTCGGAAGGACAGATTCCGCAGCTCTCGATCTCGAATTTGGTGGCATAGGTGGTGCTGATGATCTCAAAGGACAGACTGGGATCATTGCGGATAGTGCCGGAAGCGCCGTCAATGTTGTACACCGCAATGATGCTGATGCTCATATCCACCTTGCCGGTAATGGGCACAAAGATCTTGTTGTCGTAATAGCCAAAGCCCTGGTGCAGATAGTCGGTCAGGTCCTTGGTCACGCCGTTGATGGTGACGTTAGCAACATCCAACGTGCACAGATGAGTCAGATTGATGGTGCCGCTGGTCTGATTCACGCCAATGGTACCGGTGTAGATATACTTGTTGCGCTTATAGATCATGGTGATGTTCTCATCATCCACCTTCATCACCTGGGCGCTGGACAGAGGAATCTCCGAACCGTCCAAAACAGCCGTATAGTTACCCACCTTGGTCAGCTTGGTGCCGTTGATGGCGAAGCGAATCAGGCTGTTGCTGCCGCTTTCACTTGGGGTGACGAACAAAGTCTTCACGCCGTCGATATAGCCGTAGCCCAGGTCATTGGCATGGCTGAGATAGGTAAAGAACTCGGTGCCGTCAGCAGCATTGGTCATGCGCACTGTATCACCGGTATCCTTGTGGGTACGGGTGATCATGGCATTGGCCTCGGTGGAGCTATTGATCTTAACATTGTACAGATAAGTATCATCCAGCGCCATACCCTGCATACCGGTGCAGCTATTGTAGTTTTGGATATTGGTGACCGTGCTGTAGTCGTCATAGAATTCGTATGTAACGGCGCTTGCAGGCAACGACGGCACAAACGGCGCGATCATTGCGCAGATCAGCAAAAGCACCAACACTCGCGAAAACAGTTTTTTCATATGTACACCCCACTTGGAATTAATCATGACTATGATACCCCAAAAATGATTGATATTCAAGTTAAGTCAAGTTATTTCTCCATATGACATAAAATCAGCCACCCAAAACTGTGCAACATCCCAATCGGGTACACATCAAAAAAATGGGCGGGTCAAATGACCGCCCGTGGGCCGATGTGGGCATCGGCCCCTACGATTTAGTTTTCCCTGTAGGGGAGGGTCTTGACCCTCCCTTCGCCGCAGGCGCATCGTAGGAGCGGCAATCCGCCGCCCAGAACCTTGTAGGGGCGGGGCATCGACCCGCCCGCGGGCGGATGTGGGCATCCGCCCCTACGATATTTCTTTGTAGGGGAGGGTCTTGACCCTCCCTTCGCCGTTAGGCGCATCGTAGGGGCGGCAATCTGCCGCCCGTTACCGTTAGGCGCAAAAGTAAAGGGCGGGTCAAGACCCGCCCCTACGATTATGCTTTTGTAGGGCGGGGCCATGACCCCGCCGTCGGCGCAGGCGCAAATAGTAAGGGTGGGCCTTTCGACCCGCCCGATTTTTATTTGTAGGGGCAGGTCATTGACCTGCCCTAGGGAGGGTCGATGCCCCTCCCCTACGGGTGAAAATTTTAC
>JAZNRS010000087.1:0-19250 GCA_045590815.1 Faecousia sp. | reverse complement strand
AAAATGAGCAGCTGTCCGTTTGGACAGCTTCTTTTTATTTCGATTGCAAATCCTGCAAAAGGGTCTATAATAAATTAAAGGATCCATTGGATCGATCTGGAGGGATGAACATGGAGCATATGCAGTTGCTGCTCGGGGGATTTTATTAATGCATCATTATTCCTGCTCCCAGTTGTGCCAGATGTTCTGCACATCGTCGTCATCTTCCATGATGTCGATGAGCTTTTCCATCAGCTTGATGTGCTCTTCGGTCTCCAGCTTCTGATAGTTCTGGGGAACCATCTCGATCTGTGCGGAGACGAAGGTGTACTTGCCCAGATTGGCAACCACATCGTTGAAATCGTCAGGCAGCGTGTAGATGGTGAATACGTCGCCGTCGGCCTCAAAATCGTCGGCACCGGCCTCCATAGCATCCATCATGACTTCTTCCTCGTCCAGCTCCTCTTCGGAGTTGTCGATGACCAGCACGCCCTTCTTGTCGAAGCTCCAGCTGACGCAGCCGGAAGCGCCCAGGTTGCCGCCGTACTTATCGAAGTGGTGGCGCATGGAGCCTGCGGTACGGTTGCGATTGTCGGTCATGGTTTCCACGATGACGGCAACACCGCCGGGACCGTAGCCTTCGTAGGTGATGGACTCGTAGTTGTCGCCGCCGCCGGCACCGGCAGCCTTCTCCAGGCAGCGCTTGATGTTATCGTTGGGCATGTTGGCGGCCTTGGCCTTGGTGATGACGGTGGCCAGACGGGAGTTGTTGGCAGGATCGGTGATGCCGCCGCCCTCCTTAACAGCCACGATCAGCTCCTTGGCGATCTTGGTAAATGCGGCAGCACGCTTGGCATCCTGCGCACCCTTGGTCTTTTGAATGTTATGCCATTTGGAATGTCCGGACATATATTTTCTCTCCTCTTTGAGTGGTTTTCAAAAATTCCAATCTATTTTAGCACCATATGGCGGAAAAATCAATAGAATTTCATGCAATCGCCATGATTTTTCGAGATTTCCACACGGATTTCCGGGAAAGCGGAGGCGATTTTTGCTGCCAGCACCCGAACCACCGGGTTTTCGGTGTAGAAATGACCGGCATCGATGATGGACATACCGTTGTCCCGGCTGTCCCAGAATTGGTTGTATTTCACGTCGGCGGTGACGAAGGCGTCGCACCCGGCGTTTACCGCATCCATAAACTCCGTGCCGCAGGCGCCGCCGCCAACGGCGACCCTCCGCACGGGCTTTCCGCAGTTTACATAACGCAGAACCGGCGTGCCCAGGGCAGTTTTTACTGTGTCCATAAACTGCTCCAAAGTCTGCTCCTCTACCTCGCCGCAATGGAGTAAGCCCCATTCCTGCCCAGTGGCATCCACGCCACGGGGATTGATGACCTGCACATTTTGCAGACCCAGCAGCCGTGCCAGCTCGTCATTGACACCCCCGGGGCACTCGTCCAAATTGGTGTGGGCATTGACGCAGGCGATGCCATTTTCAATCAAAAACAGCACTTCCTTGCCCCAAACTGTCTGATCGGTGACAAAACCGGGCTTCCAGATCAAGGCGTGGTGGGTCAGCAGCAGGTCTGCGCCGATCTCCTTGGCCTCCCGGCAAGCCTCGACTGAGGGATCCAGCGCCACCAAAATGGTGCGCACCTCCTTGTCCATATGTCCGCAGTTCAGCCCCACGTTGTCCCAGGGCTCTTTCATGTAGGTGGGGGCAAAGGCGTCGATGGTCTGCAAAATATCAGCTACGGTTGACATAATACATTTCCTCCAAATCTTTCAAAATGGCTTGGTAGCGCTCCAATTCCGGGTCGCCGGAACGGTTCATACCGGCGACGGTCAGCTTCAAGCCGTGGATCACCCGGTCGAAATATCCGGGAAGCAACGGGTGTGCGTCCTCCATCAGCTGAGGTGTGATGTAGGTCTGCGCCGGGGTCAGAGGATGTCCGGGCTCGTAGACAACCTCCATGATGGTATAGACGAATTTTCCGTCCTTCGCCAGGGTTTCCCGACAGATGCGGTAGCCGGCATCGCTGAGCCATTGGCGCAGCTCTGGGCGCTTGGACTGGCACTGCAAGATCAGCCGCCGACCGTCCTGCAGCCAGGGTGCGGCGGAAAGGATAGAGATCATGGTGTCCGCACCCATGCCGGCGCAGACCATGCAGTCAAAATCCCGGGGGATGCTTTGCACCCCGTCGGAAAGGTGGAAGGTCATTTTATTTCGCACGCCGAATTTGACGGCGTTGCGCATGGCGCTTTGCAGGGGACCTTCATTCACATCTGCGGCGATGACGGAGCCCGCAACGCCGTTTTTTAGCAGATGGATGCCCAAATAGCCATGGTCGCAGCCGATGTCTGCCACCCGGTCACCGGGGCGGACATAACCGCAGCAGGCCAATAGCCGATCAGATAAAGGAATTTTCATGGTACTTCCTCCTGTTACCATTGTTCCAGCTCCCGGAGCTTGGTGGCGTAGTGGTAGGCGGATCTGTAATCCTCCAGCTCCCGGTAGCATCGTTCCAGTGCGGCGCAGCATTCCCGGGGGAAATCGTCATAGGCAAGCAAATAGTGGGCAGCTGCCTGGGAATAGTCGCCGCAGTCCATATACGCCTGCCCCCGAAGCCGATGCCAAAGGCCGCTTTGCCGCTGGGTGGCGTTCAAATACTGTGCCGCCCGGTGGGGCTGTGCCTCCGCCAGGGCGTTTTTTGCCCGGAGAAGCAGCTCGAGATCATCGTCGGGCAGACAAAATTCTCCCACGGCGGATCGCAAAAGCAGCAGCTGCCGCTGCAGCGGCTGGGTGAAATAGGGGGTATTTTCCCCGGCGGACTGTGCCTGCGCCAACAGCTCCCGGGCGTGGGGGATATGCTCCAGTGCCACCGCCTCCTCAGCCAGGGCAAGGCAGCTCAGACAAATAAGCAGCTGCTGCTCCCATTGGAAGCTGTCGTCCGGTGCCTGGAAATCCGCCAAAAGCCGCAGACATTGGCTGTAGCTCTTTTCACGGAAGGCGTTCCGGGCGTTTTCCATCAGCGCCTGGTTGGGGGATACCGGCGCAGCCTCATCCAAAAAGAAGCTCATGGGCTTGCCCAGCCGCTCCGACAGGTAGCGCAGCGTGTCCATGGAAGGACGTGCCTGCCCGTTTTCAATTTGGGAAAGCATATTGCGGGTGATCACGTCGCCGCATAGCTGCCGCTGGGAAAGTCCCGCTGCCAAACGTGCTTCACGCAGCCGCTGTCCGATCTTCATGGGGGACACCTCCTTCGGTAAGTATCATTTACCCTAATTTTAGCACATCTTCCGGAAAAAATCCACAGTTACAAAAAATTCATTTGCTATTTTCGGGATTTTCGTTTATAACTATGGGAGAAACGTAAGGAGGTGTGCCATGAAGCGACAAAAATTCCAGGATATTGCCGCGGACGTGCTGCGTGACGCAGGCGCTGCACCCAAGCGACTGGTGGCGCTCCATTCCGGTGCCACGGCGCTGGCATTTTTGCTGGTGGCGCTGATCGGCTGCGCCGTGGAGCTGATCCCCACCGCCGGCGGACTGGACAGCTTCGGCACCCAGGCGATTTTGTCGGCTGCGCCGGTGGCGCTGAAGATCATTCTTGCGATCCTTTTGCCTGTTTGGGGCGTTGGCTTGCAGTATTGCGCGCTGTGCATCTACCGTGGACAGACCCCGGTGGCGGGAGATCTGCTGGAGGGCTTTCGCCGGTTTGTGCCGGTGATCGTTACGGTGCTTTGGCGGACACTTCGCTATGCGCTGGCCGGTTTCGTCGGACTATGGGGTGTCAGTGCGCTGATCTCCCTGCTCCCTATGCCCCAGGTGGCAGGGGAATTGCTGGAGGCCTTTTTGAACAATGGCACCATCCCGGAAAATTTCTACGGGAAGCTCATTTTGGGTACCTATATTTGGTGTTATGTAAACGGATTGCTGATTTTTATTCTGCCTTTGGTGTACCGTCATCGGTTGGCGGGCTTGCTGATCGTGGATGACCCGGAGGAAGGCGGCTGGAAGGCGATGCAGGAAAGCGGTCTGCTCATGCGAAAGGGCGGTGGGCGCCTGCTGCGGTTGGATTTTGGATACTGGTGGTACCACCTGCTGGATGTGTTGCTGCTTATGGTGTCGTTTGTGGATCTGCTGCCGCTGATGGGGCTGCATTTGTCGGTGTATGTGCGGTTGGGACTGCTCATTGGCGCGCCGATCCTGCGGTTCGTGCTGCACCTGGCGGTCAAGCGGAGAGCGGCGGTGGAATATGCGGGCTTTTTCGACAGCCTTTTGTATGAAGAGCCGGAACAGCCCCAGCCAAAGCAGACCCCAAAACCGGAAAAAATGCCTTGGAAATACTAAAAAACAGACGGTCTTCCGTCCGTTTTTTAGTTTCGTGTGTGATTGATATCCGCAGTCCGATGTGCTATACTACAAAAAAGAGGGATATTTATGAAACGATTTCTTGCCGGTATGTTATGCTGCATGATGATCCTCGCCCTGGCGGCCTGCGGCAAGACAGAACCGCCGGCGGAAACCACACCCACCACCGCTGCCCCGGTGATCACCGACGAGATCCGGTCGGAATTGGATGAGATCATCGCAAACTACAAGTGGCAGGGCATCGTTTCTCTGACCTATAATGGCGAGATAATTTATCAGTCCGCTTCGGGAACCAACGGTCTGGGAGAACCTTTGACTGTGGATTCACCCATGTACATTGGCTCGGTTTCCAAGCAATTCTGCGCCGCTGCCACCCTGATACTCCGGGACGAGGGCAAGCTCAGCGTGGAGGATACCCTGGACAAATATTTCCCCGAATATGCGCACGGCAAGGACATTACCATCAAGCATCTGCTGACCATGCGCTCCGGTATCCCCAATTTTACGAACTATTTTAACCAAATCCCCGTGGGAAGCACCGGCGGTGGGATCATGGCGGATCTGAACGCCTGGGCATTCAGCAAGGAACTGAATTTCGCCCCGGATGCAGGCTATGAGTATTCCAACACCAATTACGCCCTCCTGGGTCAGATCGTGGAGCAGGTATCCGGGCAGGATTATGAAGTCTTCATCCGTCAGCGGATCTTTGAGCCCTTGGGCATGGATCAGAGCGGCTTTGTGATGGAGGTGCAGGATCAGCCGGCTTGGGCAGAGGGGCTGAATTACGATCACTTCCAGCTGGAGGCCGCTGATCCGGAGATGGTAAAGGGTGCCGGTGATATCACCTCTACCGCCGCCGATATCCACAAGTGGATGGCAGCGCTGCCTGCCGGAAAGGTCATTTCTCCGGAAAGCTACCGGGAAATGATCACCAACTACTCCCAGGATCTCGACATGAACTACGGATACGCACTGGCAGGTATGGCAGGCGGCGGCTACGGTCACACCGGCAATATCGGCACCTACGTCGCCTTGGATTACTTCAACGAAACCACCGGCTACGCCCTGTTCCTGGCCAGCAGCCGACAGCACAGCCAAATGCAGATCATGGCAGGCGTTTTGGTCAACGCGTTGCCCCATTAACGAATACGCCCCCCTTTGGGACATATACTGTCCCAAAGGGGTGTTTTTTATGAAGCAAACTGTTGGACGGTGGCAAAGTATAGGCTTTATTTTCACCGGCGTTTTGGGGACGTTTCTCCACTTTCTTTTCGACCTCACCGGCGGAAGCATCGCTTCGGCGCTGGTGTCGGCGGTGAATGAGTCTATTTGGGAGCATATGAAGCTGCTGTTTTACCCCATGGTGCTGTTTGCGTTCATCGAGTATAGCCGATGGGGTAGGGAAGTGCCGCATTTTTGGTGCGTCAAGCTCCGGGGGATCCTGCTGGGGTTGATTTTGATCCCGGTGCTGTACTATAGCTATACGGGGATCCTGGGGGTCAGCGCCGATTGGTTTAATATCGCTATTTTCTTTATCGCAGCCGGGGTGGTGTATTGGCGGGAAACGCAGCTGCTGTTGCAGGAGCCGTCAAAGCCTTGCCGACAGATGCTGGCATTGGGCGTGATCGGATTGCTCGCCGTGGCGTTTACCATGCTGACCTTCTTTCCACCTAAGATCCCCCTGTTCCGGGACCCGCTCACCGGCAGCTACGGCTTTTTGACGTGACCTGGGACTCGTGCAGATGGGTTCGCGTCCCCACCACCACAAATAAAAAACCACACCTTCGCATTTCGGGAATTTTTTACGCAGTATTGAGGAAAAGGGGGCGTTCAAAACCGATTTCTCACTATGGTGCTCCGCCCTTCGGTGTGGTTTCTTATTTCTAAACACAGTACAATACAGATATCTTGATACGGGGTTCGAACCCTCACACACTTTTATTCTTCGCGGTATTCAGGGAAGCAATTAACATTCGCTTTATTTCCTCTGCAAGTGATAAAAGGGGTAAGCAATCAAAATCAAACAAGCCAGTTCTGCTTAACAATGTTAGCCAATAAATGCTTTCGCCGGTTTTTAGGGCAATATGTAGTTTTGATATAAAATCTGCCTTGCTATGGCCATAGACAGCTCCATTGATATTTGCACCGATACTTGTTGCTGATCTTAACAGTTGCTTCGCAATGGTCGTGTCCTTCTTTGTTTTCGAAAACGCTTCATAGAATAATACAATCTGCGTTGCAAAATCCAACGATTTATCCAATAATGGACTACTCACAGTAATCACCTCTGGAATTTAGCTTAGCATATCCTTTGCTGAAAATCGTTTTTTATATCATCCCCGAAGGGGGATACCATTTCTTTGCTCTCTTCTCCCTTATCATTTCTCTGAAACGACAGCTTGTAGAGAAGAGAGAATAGTGAAGAATGAAAAGAGAAGAGAACAAAAGAAAACGACAACTTTCTGTCGAAAGCTGTCGTTTCTTTTGGTGGAGACTACGGGACTCGATTTAATCAATGTTTCGCTCCGTCAAGCCGTCGCGAGCGGCGCTCATCCGCGCCGCATTTAGATGGGTTCGAGCCCCTTGTCTGAATACCCACACCAAAAAAGACACCACCCGTTTGGGTGGTGTCTTTTTGGTGGGGACTACGGGACTCGAACCTGTGACCTCATGCGTGTGAAGCATGCGCTCTAACCAGCTGAGCTAAGCCTCCGTTTGGAACGGATTCAATTATAGCACATTATTCGCAAATGTCAAGCCTTTTGTATTGGCTTTTCTGCGAAAATCTGTTATTCTATAAAAAAGGATGTGATGCTTATGAAATACCACCGTATGGTGCAGGGCGTTTTTCTCGCAAGACCCAACCGCTTTATTGCCAATGTGGAGATCGATGGCTGTGCCCATGTTTGCCATGTAAAAAATACCGGACGCTGTCGGGAGCTTTTGCAGCCCGGGGCGACGGTTTGGTGCGAGGCGGCGCAAAATCCCCAGCGGAAAACGAAATTTGATCTGATCACCGTGCAAAAGGGGAGCCGCTTGATCAACATGGACTCCCAGGCACCGAATATCGCTGCCGGCGAGTGGTTGGCGGAGGGCGGTCTGGGGGATATCATAGGGCTGAAGGCTGAGTCTTTCCATGGAGATTCCCGGTTTGATTTCACCTTTGAAAAGGACGGGCGGCGGTGTTTTCTGGAGGTCAAGGGCGTGACACTGGAAAATGACGGCGTATGCGCCTTCCCGGATGCTCCCACCACCCGGGGCGTCAAGCACCTGAAGGGCTTGACCCAGGCGGCAAAAGAGGGCTTTGGCGCCTATGTGCTGTTTGTGATCCAAATGGAGGACGTGCGCTGGCTGCACCCCAATGATGACACGGATCCTGCTTTTGGTGCGGCGCTCCGGGAAGCGGCCGCCGCAGGCGTGAAGGTCCTGGCGATGGATTGTGCCGTTACCCCGGACACTATGCACCTGCGCCAGCCGGTTAAGGTGATTCTGTAACGGCTGATAAAACACATCAAGGAGTGACGGTAATGACTGTTTCCGACGCAAAAAAGTGGGCGGATTTTTTGGTAAAGCTTGGGTGTAAAGTAACAAAAAAATACGTTGTTGATCACATAACTGCGCATAACATGAGCAGTGAGGAGGCCTGGAGCTACTTTGTTGAACAGCATAGTGTTGTAAAAGAATCCGCCAACGCAAATCGCTTTTATAAAGCGGATGATGTAGATGCGTACTTCCGTGAGGTCAGTTATGCAAAAATGCGAGGTACCTATCCACGCAGGAGTCATGGTCGGTCTTTCATCGTTCCCCGGCTTAAAACGATCCGGGAATTGCAAAACGAAACACCGGCGCCCAAAGAGCAAGCAGAGGATGCAACAGCAACCAAAGAGCTGGTTGGTTTGCGTGTATCGCATACCAGCTTTGGGCAGGGAGTTGTTACAGATGTAACGAATGATGGCTATATCGTTGTTGCGTTTGATTATTTTGGGAATAAAACGCTGAGCTATCGGTTTTGCGTGGAGAAGGGAGTTCTCTCTTTTTTGTGATGCAAGATCATTATAAATAGAGCAAGGTAGGTGGCGACCTGCCTTGCTTATTATTCTGAAAAGCGGGCGGCTGATAGCCGCCCCTACATTGGAATTGTGGGATTCGGTTGTAGGGGCGGCAATCTGCCGCCCGCTATGCAGCATCAAGCATGTTTTCGATAAAAATGCCGTAGCCCATTGTGGGGTCGTTTACGAGGACATGGGTCACTGCGCCGATGAGCTTGCCGTCTTGGATAATGGGGCTGCCGGACACGCTGATGTCAAGTAAGGGACAAAAGAATTTTGTGTTTTTCTGCAGATTTTATGCGTTTTTGCAGGTAAAAGGTAGGTTTTTTAAACCTTAAACCGCGATCCCTAAGTTGACATAGATGAAATGTCGAAAATACCTTATTTTAAGACTTCTCGCATTTTCGACAAATTCTGATTTTGGGGGGAACGCAAGTGTCTATCCCTACAAAGACCAATTATCAAAGCCTCCGGAAGCTCCGGAGGCTTTGATGAGTCCAATCTTTGTATGATGCGCCTGTTTTACTGGTTCAGTTCATACCAACTTGCCAGGGCTTTAATAATATAGTAGGTATTATTGTTCGCCGTGCAGTTCTCGGTATAGCCGATCTGCAAGCGCGCGTTGAATTGCTTTGTACTTATCTGCATCTAAGAATAGTTGCTCATATGCATCCATGCTCTCCATATATGCCAACTGCGCAGTAATATCAAAGATGCCAGGGAAAATACTTCTGTCATATACATGACGATCATCGGTCTTAACAGCTCGCTTTACCTTGTCATCATTACGCAGTTTTTCATACAGATTATCAACAATGACTCGGTCCGCATCTGTGAACTCACCAATGAATTCTTCGTTGATCTTTGCAATGATTTCGTCCAGCGGAGCCATACGATCTTTTTGACCACCGGCTTTCTTGGGGCTGATGGGCTTCCAAGATCCAGACTGTTTCTCTAGTTCAATCGCACCTTCGTAGGTCTTCTCAAGACGGTAGTATTCCAGTTTTACACGATTGTCCAGGTTGAAGTCAGGTACAGGATCAGCAGGAAGCAATTTACCCAGATAGGAACAGAGAATATACTCCTTATGCAATTCCTTATCAAACATCCGCGTAATTTGAGAAATGTAGTTATACCATTTCGCAAGCGCGCGGACTTCTCGCCGGAACTGATAACGCTGTTCCTGATTCAGTGCGTTATATCTGTCTGCAATAGGCTTTAATGCATTTGAGATACGCGCTTGAGTAGCATTTGCTTTTCTTACATCAGGATCAAAGTAAATGTTTGCAACTGCTTCGATATCCTCAGTGGTATAGACATTGTACTCATGAAGAATCCGCTGGGTAGTGTAGATTAGATCGAAGTTTACCTCTTCTTCAAGGCTGGTTTCCTGATAGAAAGGCTGGAAGGCTTTGCGGATGCGCTCTATGTCGTTAACAAAATCAAGGATATAGGTATCCTCTTTGCCGGGATAGATTCTGTTTACACGGCTGAGCGTCTGTACAGCCTTAACATCTCTCAGTTCTTTGTCCACAATCATAGTATGGAGCAAAGGTTCATCAAAACCTGTCTGGTATTTTTCTGCAACGATCAGAATGTTACCTTCCTCGTGGAATACATTCTTCGTCTGGCTTTCCTTCACACGGTTACCATTGCGGTCAACATTCATACTGCTTTCAGTGTATTCAGGACTATCGGGAATGTCAGGGTCCTTCAAGCTGCCGCTGAAAGCAATCATGATTTCAACATCATCGTAGTCATTGTCTTCAAGATACCGCTTAATTTCATGATAGTAACGAACTGCCGCCAAACGGGATGCTGTTACCACCATCATCTTACCTTTGCCACCAACTTTCTTCTTGGTTACATCCCGGAAGGTTTCAACAATGATAGCTGCCTTCTGCTGTAGATTATGCGGATGAAGTTCCTCGTAGCGGCGGATTGTGCGAACAGCCTTAGCGGTAGGTACATCAGGGTTTTCGGGAACATTCTTGGCAATCTGATAACACATCTTGTATGTGGTGTAGTTAGCCAGAACATCCAGAATGAAACCTTCCTCAATAGCCTGCCGCATGGAGTAGATGTGGAAAGGATGGAAAGAGCCGTCCGGCTGCGGTTCGCCAAAAATCTCCAGCGTTTTATCTTTGGGTGTTGCAGTGAAAGCGAAGAAGCTCAGATTGCTGTGCTTGCCCTGACTGAGCATATCCTGCACAAGAATATCTTTCTTCTCAATTTCTTCAACAGTCTTTTCTTCCATCTCCGCATATTCTTTCAATGCATCTGTGACATCGGCAAGAGCAGCCTTCAATTTCAATGCGCTCTGACCGGTCTGACTGCTATGTGCCTCATCAACAATGATTGCATATCTCTTGCCAACGGCAGAATTGACCTCATTATATATCACAGGGAACTTCTGTAGCGTGGTGACAATAATGCGTTTTCCATCGTTGATGGCGTTTCTGAGGTCGCCGGAGTTCTTCTTTTCATCGATGGTCACAACGCTGCCGATGGTGTGGTCAAAACCGGATACCGTTGCTTGAAGTTGCTGATCCAAAACTCTACGGTCAGTAACAACAATGACGCTGTTAAAGATAGGCTCGTTATTGGCATCGTGTAGGCTTGCCATTCGGTAAGCAGTCCATGCGATAGAGTTAGATTTACCGGAACCGGCACTGTGCTGGATCAGATAATTGTGACCAGCACCGGTATCTTTTACATGGTCAACCAGCTTGCGGACCACATCCAACTGATGGTAACGAGGGAAGATGACTTTGTTATCCTTCTTATCATAGCTGATAAACTTCTGGATGATATCCATGAGGCTGTCCTTGCGCAGAACATTCTCCCAGAAATAAGCGGTTACATATCCGCCGGTAGGATTCTGGGGGTTGCCCTGTCCACCGTCATGGCCTGCGCCGTTACTGCCCTGATTAAATGGAAGAAAACGGGTCTTAGGGCCTTCCAGCTTGGTGGTCATGTATACGTCGTAGAGGTCACAGGCGAAGTAAGCCAGCACGCGCTTGTTGAATCCAAAAGCAGGCTCTTTGTTGTTGCGATTATACTGCCACTGACGCATAGCATCGTCCACAGACTGGCCTGTTAGCTGATTCTTCAGTTCGATTGCCACCACGGGAATGCCGTTGATTGCCAGCATCATATCGACACTGTTGTTATTCTGCTCTGAATAATGCCACTGACGAATACACTGACAGATATTCTTTTCGTAGTTTGTAATTGCCAGTTCATTCAGTTCAGACTCAGGCTTGAAATAGCATACGCGGAAATTGACACCGCGGTGCTTAAAACCATGGCGGAGCACAGTAATCAAGCCATCCTGATCAACAGCGTTATCAAATGCCTTGTGAAACTGCCGAACGGGATTGATCGTACACATCCGCTCAAACCGCTTCCAGGCCATGGGCTGGGTGCTTTTCACAAAGTTTGTCAGCGTAACGATATCCAGTGCCATGCCCTTGCTTTCGTCACTACGATAACCGGCATCTGTTGCAACTTGCCAGCCTCCATGCTCCGTAGTTAGCGATGCTGCTATGGATTCTTCAAAATGTCTTTCTGTTTCATTCATGGGTTAGACCACCTTTCTCTTTCCGGTCACAACCTCATAGATGAGGGATTTTTTATAGGACTCTAAATCATGTATTAGGGCCTGTTTTTCACGAATGCATGTATCTATTTTGTTACACCGATCTTCCAAATAGTCACATATTTCTTTTTGTTCCTCAACAGGGGGCACAGCCACAATCAAATTATAGAAGTCATCCAAGGAGATATTTAGCATACTTAAACTTGTTCCTGTTGCCACACTCGCAAACCAATCGTGAGAGACTGGTGCATTTATCAGGAACCATGCATACTTTGCCATAAGAGTGCTTTTGGTATGAATTTTCCACAACTTATCTGGCAAAAAATAGTCAGGATAATCATCTGCTACGTAAGCACAATATCCTACCATGCTAGCTGTATTCATACGACTCATGATAAGTGTATCCCTCTCAACAGGGCAAATCAGTCGATCAACAGCATTGGTTAAGACAGATTTTACTTCTTCCGCTTTGAAGATGCCGGAAGATACAGCGCTTGTTCGAAGAACATATTTTCCAGATTCATCTGCGGAAGTATCGCTTGTTACGGCGCTAAGACCGGATGAAACATCTTGTACAAATGTTTTCATTTTTCTAACGACCCAATGTACTGGAATAGTGCCAATGCGGTTATTCCCACTATTTCTTACGTGAACTTCCGGACGGAGTCCCTTGGTAACAGCTTCCGAAATAATGGATGTTTTCCACAACTTGTACTCTTCGATGCTAGATTTTGCGGCTTCAATAATATTATCAATTTTCCCACACGTACTATCGAGATACTGAGCAATCGCTTGTTGCACTTCATAGGACGGAACAGGGACTCTAATCCGTTTCATCTCTTGCCATCGCGTGGTCCATAAATCATCTACAATGCCGTGTCCCCATTTATAGAACTCATCTGCAAATGCGTCCGTATGAAATAGCCAATCATAGTACCCGGGATGCATGGAATTTCTAGGCGTCAACACAGTATTGATCAAGGAAACAGATCCGTCATAAGAAGAAATACCACAAGAACCACGTCTATCAGAACGGCTGTTAATTGCAAAATCGCCTACACATACAAGTTTGCGGTTGTCTCCATCATCAGTCTTCGCGGCAGAGGAAAGCTGAGGAACGATACCTTTCATTGTAACAGAAAGAGGAGGATATTCCTTATCACTGACTCTTTCATTTCTCGGAACATACAGTGAACCAATCTGTGATACTGTCCAGTTGATGGGGATGTCTTTTAGCCAAGCAGTACCACTATCTTTCATTTTCGGGTAATATGCAATCTTAGACACATTATTCACCAGCCTCTCCAAATAACCCATGAAGCTTCTTCATCAATGATTGCTCGTGAATCTGAATGCGCTCGGCAATTGTGTCTGCTGGTTCAATTTGTTTGTATTCATAAAATGTACGGGTAAACGGTATCTCATAGCCGACTTTGCTTTTACTTCTGTCAATCCATGCATCAGGATTAAACGGCAGAACCTCCCGGGCAAAGTAAGCATCCATATCTTCGTCTAGAGGAATACTTTCTGTATCTCGTTTGCTGGTATCGGGGACGGGTTTTCCTTTCTTCAGTACCTTGTTGCCATTCTCATCCAACAAGGGAGTTTCAACAACAATCTTGTTATAGCCAAGAGAAACAGAATCCAACCGCCGGCTCTTGCATACAACAGTCTTGCCTTCAGCAATGGTTTCTTCATAATTCTTATCACAGTATTCGCCGTACGCCTTGATAATCAGATTGCGGCAAGGTTCTGTAATATCCACACGCTTATTACCGATGGGTTTCCGGCGGGCTTCGTAGCACTTGCTGGCATCGATCAGCAGTACGCGCTCCCGATGGGACTCCGGCTTGTTCTTGGTGACAATCCAAATGTAGGTGGCAATGCCGGTATTGTAGAAGCTGTCGTTGGGCAGCTGCACAATAGCATCCAGCCAGTCGTTTTCAATCAGGTAGCGACGGATCTCACTTTGTCCGGAACCGGCATCACCGGTAAAAAGAGAGGAACCGTTCTGAATAATTGCCATGCGCCCGTTATCCTTCAACTTTGCGACACCGTTAAGCATAAACAGCATCTGACCATCGGATTTGGAAGGCAATCCCACACCAAAGCGACCCTTATCGCCAAGTTTGTGCTCAGCTTCAACATCGGCCGCTTCCCGTTTCCAGTCGATACCGAAGGGCGGGTTCGAAATGCAGTAATCGAATGTATAGCCGGAGAATTTATCATTATTCAGGGTGTCACCAAATTGCATATTTTCAGGGTCGCCACCACGGATTAGCATATCCGCCTTGGCAATGCCGTAAGTAAAGGGGTTAATTTCCTGACCGAAGCAGATGATCTCAGCGTCCTTATCCATAGCCTTGATGCGTTCTTCCATGCAGGTCAGCATCTGGCTTGTACCCATGGCCATATCGTAGACAGTCTTGGCGGGTGCATCCTCGCCGGAGAAGTCCGCATTCATGGTCAGCATATCGCACATCAGGTAAATAATATCCCGGCTGGTGAAGTGAGCACCGGCTTCCTCGTCATAGCTTTCAGAGAACCGCTGGACAAGGTTTTCAAATATATAGCCCATATCAATGGCGGAGATCTTTTCGGGGTTCATATCTGCTTTCTCAGAGCAGAAGTCACTGATAACCTGATACAGAACACCGGCATCAGCCATACGTTCAATCTGAGCGAAGAAACCCATGTTTGCCAAAATGTCGATGACATTGTCAGAAAAACCGTTGATAAAGGCGTCGAAGTTGGTCTTAGTGTTCTCAGGATCAGCCTTCAGCGTCTCAAAGGTGTACTTGCTGGTGTTGTAGAAACGGTAGCCGGATGCGGTACGCAGAAAGCCGTCCTTCACCGGCAGATGCTTCACTTTTTCATATACTGCCAAAACCGTTTCGCGCTTGGGCAGCAAGCAGTCATGGAATCTCTTGATAACAACCATAGGGAGAATCACGAGACCATATTCATGGGGCTTATATGCACCAAACAGGCTGTTTGCCACATTCCAGATGACGGTGGCCTTCTCCTGGATATTGGCTCCGACCACTTTAATTCTTTCATTAGAGTCCATAATCTCGTCTCTCCTTTATATTGGAAGATATTTCGTTCATTTTGTTCTTCATGCGGTCAACGGGGATACCCAGGCGGAGTATCTTTCCGTGATCTGATATATTGTCATGTTCGCTGGTAAGTAGGCATCTTGCCCGGAATACATCAAAAATGCAATGTGGCATCGCTTCGATGGCATCGCAGACAGCCTTGGCCGAGGAATTGTATTCTTCTGGTGTGCGGCGGACATTGGCAACAAAACTGCGGATTTCAGTTTCATAGATCTCGATCACATCTTGCAGGTCAGCAAATTCCACTATCTCGGAAGAGATACCTGCAGACCATTCTGCAAGATCTTCATATGACCAATCGACCTCCAAAAGATCCAGCAAGGACTGATAGCAATCATAGACTGCTTTCAATTCAGACCGAGCGCTCAGTGCGCTTGTTATCTGCTCAATTAACTCCGTGTCCGACAAATGCTTCTTATGAAGCAGGAGTCGGTCTTTTTTCTCTCTCAAGGGCAATCGCTTGCCCTTGAGGGCAATTGCTTTCTCCATCGAAGTACGTGCGCACCTGCGAACACACTCATCCGTCACCATTGGAACTGCCGACGGAAGAACGCTAGCAATGGCAGCACTAAGGCTATCACTCGGATCGATATATATTGAACGGACAACCGCGGGATTCAGCCCCTTCAGCGATTGTATGTATGTACTTTCGGAAGTGTCATTGAGGATATCCAGGCAATATGTTCTGCTATTCCAGACAGCCAGAATTACCGGGTGGAGTTCCCTATAAAACGGTGCTTCAATTACACACACCGTTTCAGGGGTTTGTAGCTGACGAAGTTGTGCTTCTCTGCAAGATATTTGCCTACGCATGATTGCTCCGACGGATGCCGTAGAGGCGGGGACACCATACTTCTCGCAAACTTTTTTGTAGGAATAGGAAAAGGTTCCCTCAGCAAGCTTATCAGCCAAGCGGTGAGTGTACCGGAAACTTTTTTCGCCGAAATCAATCGGTTCAGGGAATACGCTTGATCCGCAACTATCGCAACGCAGATAACGCTGGTAGAAATGAAGGTCAATAATTTGAAAATCCGATTCCGGCCCGATAATATCCTTAAAAGATCGCTGTACAACTTTGGAACACCTAGTGCGTGTGGAGCCGCAGGCAGGGCAGCAGGATTTTTCATCCGTGAAGTAACGGCGATGAACTGCGTAGAAATTTTCATCATTGCCTTCTGTTCCAAGGACCAGTAACTCATCGATCCCAAGAGCCTCCGTCTTTGGGGTCGAAATATTGCTTTGGATGTGGTTTTTCTTGCCCAAGACAGACTCCTCCTATTTTGTGATGCTACAATTATACCACCAAAAACTAAACAGTTCAACTCTTTATTTTACAAATGATAACAGATGCCACCAAAATACGAATGTCAGTTTTTTGGAAAACAGGAGATATATAGTATAGTTGGGGTAACAGGAGGAGATGCACCCCGTGTTAATGAAGAAAGGAATGATGCCTATGGGCCAATGCTGAAGGCTGCCAGGTCGCAGCCACTCTCATATGTCCGTTTACCCGAAATTTTGAACCGCCTGCAGATCAGGCAGAAAGGATATTATTATGTTTAAGCATTATTACGTTAATCGCAACCAGACCCATAACCCCGGCCTCCATCATGAGGTCCACACCAAGGAGCATGCAGAGGAGCTGGGCATCAGCAGCAAACTGTACTTAGGCTATTTCTCCAGCGAAACAGCTGCTGTTGCAGAAGCCAAGAAGTATTACAGTGATGCTGATGGCTGCGCTATTTGCTGCCCTGCTGCACATAGGGGGTGATATTATGGCAAGAGATTCTCATCATATTGTCCCGAACCCCGATGGCGGCTGGGATGTAAAGCGGAGCGGTGGTCAGCGCTCCAGTGGCCACTGGGAAACCAAGGCCGAGGCTGTCAATGCCGGTCGTCAAATCAGCCGTAACCAGGGAACTGAATTGGTTATCCACGGAAGAGACGGCAAAATCCAAAGTTCCGACAGCCACGGAAATGACCCGTGCCCTCCCAAGGGCTAATTCCGCAGGAGGTGAAATATATGGCAGTTCACCATGGTGGCAAAGTGGGCAAGGCAGGTAAAACCCTCGCAACCAAAGGTTCCTCTAAGTCTGCAAAGAGTAAAGCAGGAAAAACCTTAGCCATCCATAAAGCTAAGGCTCACTAAGCCGAAGGGCACCTATGCAAACGCATAGGTGCCCTGTTTTATACCAGAGTATTGGATTATTTGCCTGGACTGGCATCCATATCGAGGCCAATCAGTTCTTCAGTGGACATTCGGTAAATTTCCACTTTCGTTTTTCCCGAAGGTGGTTTTTCTAAAAAGCGTTCCCGTAGAACTTCTTCTGCATATAAGTGAAGATAATGATCTTCACGGAAGTTTTCTAAGTCATTAATTACCTTCTCAAGATCAGGCATCTCTTTTCTGCCGTATGCATCTACGCTGAAATGCTTTCTTATCACAGGAACCAGCGAATCAAGGAGGTCATGTTGCAAAAGATACTGTGCCTCAAAATCCATCGATTCATACTGAGAGAAAGAAATTTCAAATAGCGCCAATATTTGTTCCAGAAGTTCCACCATTGGTTGCTTGTTCAAATCCGTTTGTCTCTTCCGAAAATACGGGTAATTGCCAACTCTCAAATGCGCTAAATACAGAGAACGCAGCAGGTCATTGTTATATAAATCAGCTTTTCTGTGTAATTCGCCAGATAAAAGACGAGGGTCTACATCCAAGTATCGTGCAATCTGATCCAAAAAACAAGGTGTCATTTTCCCTTCGTTTAAGGATCTACGAATTGTTCGTTCGGTGCAGTCTATTGCCTCACACGCTCCCAATTTGATTATACTAGAGCCACATTCACGCACAATCGCCCTAAATACCGGTTTGTCAACCTGGATCTTGTATATTATTCCTTTTGGCATCCTTAACCTCCTATTCGGACATTATAAGTAAATTATCAACTATACGCGGACATTTTATTCTGTTATTATAGCATCGAATCAAAAAGATTCAAGTAGCAAAATAAGAAAGGAGGCCAGAACATGACTAACACAGGATAGTAAATATGACAAAATGCATATCAACAGAACAAAAACACATCGGAGGTATATCAATGGAAAACGAAATGGTATTCACTCCGGAAGAGGAAATGAGGGCAGAAACGCTTCATGCTCCAGAGGCAGATGTGAAAACACACTTCGACTTCAAGCTAGAAGGTTGGCCTGCGTCAGTCACTCTCATCACGCTGTGTCTGTCTTGCGTTATGATATACGGAATTGCCGTATGGAGCAAAACGAGAGCAATGTAGTTCCCTTCCGTTGTGGACAAAAGAAGAACTGGATTACCCACCAATGGTAGTCCAGTTCTTTTTTCAAGCTATTTTATTTATTTAGCCTTGCGGGTGTTTGAAATATTTGCTTTGTGCCCAAACAAATATGCATTGGTCAGATACAACCTGCGTATTGGAATTCGCACAATAGTAAGATTTTTCTTAGGCTCGTCCGGAATATATTTCTTGATAGCATTCATCATTATATTTGAAGTGAACACAGATTCGTTTGTCTGCGTAGATAACGATTCTATCAATTAGGGAGTCTAGAAGTTCGCCGGTTAGTTTCGGGGACTTGGCGTACTGTTTGCACAGCTCCAGCCTTTGGTTGCTGTCATATAGCATTCTGGCCAACTTATGATCTTCGTCGATCAGTGCCTCGCAGCGTGCCTTTATATCAAGCTGTTGCTTACGCATTTTCTGGGCATTTGGCATATAGACACTTTCCGGCAGATCAAATGATTCTGCATGCTCAAATACGTTTTCGTACCACTGCCCAATTCTATTTGCCTTTTCTTGCAGTTCTTTTATCTCAGCTTCAATTTCATCCCGCCTATCTTCCATAACACCAATATGCTCCGTCACATACTCTGCTACCAAGATATGGGGAACATGCTGTGCCACGGCTCGTTCTACTATTTTTATGAGAACATCGTCCCTTGTAAAGTGTGAACTGCACATAGTACGGTTTGATGTCCTGTACAGACCACAATCATAATAGACATAGCTTTCCATACTGGAGCCGGGCTTTGCAGCATTTTTAGAAGAGGTTATGCGTTTTCCGCAATCACCACAGATAAGCCTTCCATTC
>JAZNRS010000086.1:0-16133 GCA_045590815.1 Faecousia sp. | reverse complement strand
TATGATTAGCGACGCACTAAAAAGAAGCATGTCATTGCGAGCCAGTGCGCACACTGGCGTGGCAATCTCCTGGATTTTGCGGTATTTTAAGTGGTAGTTGTAACATTTTCGCATCGCCGTGGGGGATTGCCACGGCCCTTCGGGCCTCGCAATGACAGCGTATCTTTAGTGCGCTAAACAATCATTTACGATATCAATAATACACGAAGGGCGCTGCGAAAAGCAGCGCGCTTAAGTCTATTACGGCGAAATTGCTGTAGAGCAGGGTAAAGGATGCGTAGTGGTCATCGGTGTAGTAGATCAGTCCGTCGTCGGAATAGACGATCCGCTTGGCGCCACGGCTCTTGTAGCTGCCCAGGGTGTCGATGTCGCATTCGTAGTAGGTATGTCCGTCGGGGAGCAGACCCTCCTTATTGTAAAACCGGTCGCCGCCAAGGCATTTGCCCGGGGCGTATTTCTCCAACGAGCCGCTTTTCCAGCCGTAGGTCTTGGCTTCGGACTTGGTGATAAAGTTTTTCGGCAGGCAGCCGTACAGATGCAGGTACAGCGCCACGTCATCCTTGGTGGTATAGCTGCCGTCCGGGTCCAAAAGGGGCTCGGGATCCGGTTCCGGCTGGGTAGTGGGAGGCTCGGTGGGTTCCGGCTGCGTCGTAGGAGGAACGGTAGGTTCCGGCGCAGTGGTGGGAGGAACAGTGGGCGCAGGCTGTGTGGTAGGCGGAACCGTAGGCTGCGGTTGGGTGGTGGGAGGGACTGTGGGCTCCGTTGCAGGAGGCTCCGTGGGGTCGTAGAAGCCGGGAGGATCTGTCTGGTCGATCTGGGGAGGCAGGGTTTCCTCCGTAGGTTCTGTCTGACCGGGGATCGTTTCCTCCGGGGCTGTGGTGGTCACCTCGCCGCCGATGGTGGTCTGATTGGTGCGGATTTCCTCTACCACCTTGGAAGTGCAGCCGATCAGCGACACCAATAACGCCAGCGTCAATAATATCGCAAGGATTTTTTTCATGGTTATTCTCCATTTTTCCTAATTTAAGAATATTATAGCACCTTTTTCGAGGGTTGTAAATGATTGTTTAGCGGTGCACACGCCATTGTAGGGCGAGGGCATGCCCTCGCCGTCGCCGAAGGCGAACGCCTCCCTTGTGCAAAGGGAGGTGGCCGAGCGTAAGCGAGGTCGGAGGGATTGTAACACGGCATCAATTCAAAAACGGGAAATTATAGGTTAACAGCAAACAATCCCTCAGTCAAAAATCGGTTCCGAAGAGCCGATTTTCGACAGCTCCCTTTGCACAAGGGAGCCTGTGCGCCGCAAGCGGCGCTCTGCGGCTTACAGCCGCAGACGGCAAGGGCATGCCCTTGCCCTACGATGGCGTTGCTCGCATAAACAATCATTTACACTTCTGTATAACGCAAAAACAGCGTCCGATTGGACGCTGTTTTGTATTTTACTCGGGCATTTCGTCGGCGGTGGCGTGCTCCAGGACAAAGGAATTGGTCCAGAAGCCGGGCTTGATCCAAACCTTGGCGTACGCACGACGGTTTTCGGGGGTCAGAGTCAGGGCAAAATCATTACACTTTCGGCTCATTCCAACGGCAACGTGGAGATTGTGGGTGCCGTAGTCGACGGGAATATGGACAGTCTGCTTGTTGCCGATATGTCCCATAGGCTCGCCGTCGATGTAGATACCAAAGCCGCCGGCGATACCGTAGGGAGAGCCCTTGCGGTACAGAGAGATCATAGCGTTGGTAGGGATATTCAGCTCGCCTTTGCACTTTTTGCAACGGGAGCCGGGGGTGGTGTCCTGCACTTCACCGCAGGCGCATTTTACACGAAGTTCCATAGTGGTTACCTCCATTTTTTTCTTTATTCTACCATTTTTTATATTGGTGTGTCAAGGCAAAATGGCAAAAGAATCCCTCTTTACAAGGGACAAAAAATAGGATAAAATGTTTGTATCTTATGGCACACAAGGAGGCGGCAGGGTGGAAAAAATGCGTTTTCGGGTGGGGGATGCATTGGCTGTGGCGCTGGTGATTGTGCTGGCTGCCGTGGTATTTCTGTGCTTTTTGCCCAAGCAGAGCGCTGAGGCGGCCGCTGTGGAAGTCTATCTGGATGGCGAGCTGGTAAAGACCCTTCCGCTGGATGAAGATGTGGAATTTACGTTGGATGGGAAATACCATAATACCGTCACCGTTCGCCAGGGTAAGGTAGCCATCACCGAGTCCGATTGCCCCGGAGAAGATTGCGTTGCCTGCGGCTGGGTGTCCGGCTCCGGCAGAAGCATCGTGTGCCTTCCAAACGGCGTTGAGATCCGGGTGGTCGCCGATGGCGGCGACGTGGATTTTGTAGTGGGGTGATGGGATGAAAAAAGCGAAAACCATTGCTCTTTGCGCCGTAATGATCGCCCTGGCGCTGGCACTTTCCTACACGGAGCGGTTCATTCCGCTGCAGCTGCTGATCCCACTACCTGGGGTGAAGCTTGGACTTGCCAATATCGTCACCCTTGTGGCGCTGTATTTGCTAAAAAAACGGTATGTGTATGCGATCTTGGTGCTTCGGTGCCTGATGGGCGCTGTGTTTGGCGGCGGGATCACGGGGCTGTTGTTTTCCGGGTTCGGAGGACTCCTTGCGCTGACGGTGATGGCACTGGCTAAGAAAACCGCTTTCTTTTCCATCTATGGCGTAAGCATTTTGGGCGCTGCGGCCCACAATGTGGGGCAGATCGCCGCTGCCATGGTGCTGATGCGGTCGGTATATGTGGCGGCGTATTTGCCGTATTTACTGCTGGTGGGTATCCTCACCGGTCTGCTCACTGGATGCGCCTGCGCCGGTGTGCTGAAAGGACTTTCGTATACTTCCGTTTCCGTAGATGCGGAAATGCAGAATAATAGGAGGAATAAACCATGAAGAAACTCTTTGCTTTGATGGCTGTGCTGTTGGCAGTTGCCATGCTGGCAGGCTGTGTGGGCACCACCGTGGTGGTCAATGACTGCACCTGCGACGGCAATCATGCCACCCAGCCCACGACCCCCAATGTCCCCGTTGGCAAGGGCGCTGTGAAGACCGGTGTTTCCATCACCACCAGCGTTGCTGATTCCGTGGACGGCAAGATCGCCTACGATGTGACCATCGCCGCCGTTACCATCAACGATGACGGCGTCATCTGCGCTTGCACCATCGACAGCATTCCTGCCACCGTTAAGGTGGATGAAAACGGCAATCTTGTTGACTTGGCGGAATCCGTACCTACCAAGAACGAGTTGGGTGCCGATTACGGCATGGTTGCTTGGGGCGGTGCCATCGCTGAGTGGGATGCGCAGGTGAAGGCTCTGTGTGATTTTGCCATCGGCAAAACCGTTGCCGAGCTGAAAAACGGTGCCATTGATGAAACCGGCAAGGCTCCTGAGGGCTCTGATCTGGCTTCTTCCGCCACCATTTATCTGGGCGGTTTTGTGAGTGCCATTGAATCTGCTGCCGCCAATGCCAAGCATCTGGGCGCCAAGAACGGCGATAAGCTGATCATTGCCACCAATAATAAGGTCAGCGCCAGTGTCTCCGCCACTGCTGAGGCCGATGGTCTGGCACAGTTGGATGCGGATATCGCTGTCGTCACCGAGAAGGACGGCAAGATCACCTCCTGCATCATCGATTCCGTCCAGGCGAAGATCGGCTTCGATGCCACCGGCAAGATCACCTCTGATCTGACCGCTCCCATCAAGACCAAGAACGAGCTGGGTGCCGATTACGGCATGGTGGCCTGGGGCGGCGCCATCGCCGAGTGGAATGAGCAGGCTGCGGCATTTGCCCAGTACGTCACCGGCAAGACTGCCGCCGAGGTGGCAGGTATTGCCATCACGGAAACCACCAAGCCTGCTGACGGCAGCGATTTGGCAAGCTCCGTGACCATCGCCATTGGCGGCTTCCAGGCGCTGATCGCCAAGGCTCTGGCTTGATGAAACGGATTATTCCAATCCTTTTGGTGCTGTGTTTGCTGTGCGGCTGCGCGCCCAAGGGGCAAACCGCTGAAAAGCAGTACACCGCAACCTTTCTGAACCTTTTCGATACGGTGACCACCATCGTGGGCACAGCCGAATCCGAGGCGGTATTTCGGGAGGAAACACAGAAGATCCATGATGCGCTGGAAGTTTACCATCAGCTCTTTGATATCTACAACGATTATGAGGGTGTCGTCAATCTGAAAGCCATCAACGACAACGCTGGCGGTGAGCCGGTAAAGGTCGATCCGGCGATCATAAGGCTTCTTTCCGACTGCAAGGACTACTATGAAATGTCGGACGGCAAGGTCAATGTAGCCATGGGAAGCGTGCTGAAGCTGTGGCACGATGCCCGTACCGACGGCATCCGGGATCCTCGGGAGGCTAAGCTTCCTGATGCCGATGCTCTGGAGCAGGCTGCTGCGCATACGGACATTGGCTGTGTGGTTCTGGATGCGGCGGCTTCCACGGTGCAGATTACCGACAAGGAGCTTCGTCTGGATGTGGGAGCGGTTGCCAAGGGATGGGCTACCCAGCGGGTTGCGGAAAATGCTCCCTCTGGAATGTTGATCAGTGTCGGGGGCAACGTCTGCGCCACCGGTCCAAAAGCTGAGGACGGCACCCCTTGGGTCATTGGTATCCAAGACCCGGAGGATAGCTCCCAGAATTGTCATACGCTGTTTGTGACCTCAGGATGTGTGGTCACCAGCGGCGACTATCAGCGAAGCTACACCGTGGACGGAAAGAAATATCACCACATTATCGATCCAGCTACCCGGATGCCCGGTACGCTGTGGCGGTCGGTGTCTGTGGTATGCGAGGATTCCGCTTTGGCGGATGCTCTGTCCACTGCGTTGTTTTTGATGCCGCTGGAGGAGGGCAGAGCCCTTGCCCAAAAGAGCGGCGCAAGCGTACTTTGGATCAACAGTGCCGGGGAGGAATTTATGACCCCCGAATTTGAAAACATGATACGAACTTAAGAGGTGAAAACATTATGAAACACCTATTTTTTGGCGGTATTCACCCCAAATACAATAAGGAAATGTCCACCGGTATTACCGAGTTCCGTACCGCCTCACCTAAGCAGGTGGTGATTCCCATGCAGCAGCATATCGGTGCCCCTTGCGTGCCCATGGTCGCCGTGGGGGATAAGGTGAAGCGGGGACAGAAGATCGGCGATGGGGAGGGCCTGTGCGTGCCGGTTCACGCATCGGTGTCCGGAACGGTCGTCGCCGTAGAACCCCGTCCCCATACCAGTGGCCGGAATGTGATGGCCGTAGTCATTGAAAATGATTTTTCCGATGAATCTGTATCACTGGAATTGCCCAAGACCAACGACGAGATCCTCCACACAATCCGTGAGGCGGGTATCGTGGGCATGGGCGGCGCGGCGTTCCCCGGCAATGTGAAGGCACTGTCTGCAATGGGGCAGGTGGATACCCTCATTGCCAACGCCTGCGAGTGTGAACCGTACATTACAGCCGATGACAGCTTGCTCCGCACCAACCCGGAGCAGGTGATGGAAGGCATGATGATTCTGGAGGGCATCCTGAACCCCAAGCAGGTTGTGCTGGCGGTGGAGGACAATAAGGCGCAGGCCATTGAGAAGCTTCGTGCGCTGTCGCCTAAATACCCCAAGATCACCATTCGTGTTCTGCCTACCCGCTATCCGCAGGGTGCGGAAAAGCAGCTCTGCCAGTCCATTACCGGCAGAGAGGTGCTTCCCGGCAAGCTGCCGGTGAGTGTGGGCTGTGCGGTGTTCAATGTGTCTACCTTTGCGGCCATTTACCGGGCTGTAAAGCTGGGCATGCCCCTGACACAGAGAATTGTTACCGTTTCCGGTGAGGCTGTTGCCCAGCCTCAGAACTTTATTGTTCCCATCGGTACACCCTTCAAGGAACTGGTGGAGGCTGCAGGCGGTTTGAATGATAAGACCGAGCGGGTCATTAGCGGCGGCCCTATGATGGGCTTCGCCCAGAGTGACCTGAGTGTGCCGGTGATCAAGGCTACTAACTCGATTCTGTGTCTGCTGAAGGATAAGAACGGTGCGGCAGAGAATCCGGTATGCCTGCGTTGCGGCAAGTGTGTAGGTGTTTGTCCTATGCGTCTGCAACCGCTGTATATGTACCGCTTCGTCAATGCCAAGCGGCTGGATGAGCTGCAGCGACTGAATTTGATGGACTGCATGGAATGCGGAAGTTGTTCCTTCACTTGCCCGGGCAAGTTGCCTCTGGTAGAGACCTTCCGTGAGGGTAAAAAAATGTTAAGGGAGGCCAGTGCAAAATGAAATTGACAGTTGCTTCCTCACCCCATATTCGGGGTAATTTCCGCACCAGCCGGATCATGCTGGATGTGGTGCTGGCACTTCTGCCGGCGCTTGGCGTCGGCGTATGGATGCTGGGCTTCCGGGCGCTGCTGGTGGCTCTGGTGTGCGTAGCATCGGCAGTTGCGGCGGAATTCTTGTACGGACTTGTGACCCGTGGCCGCAATACGGTTATTGATTGCTCCGCTATGGTCACCGGTCTGCTTCTTGCCATGACTTTGCCTCATACGGTGCCCCTGTGGCTGGCGGCTGTAGGCAGTGTGTTTGCCATTGTGCTGACAAAGGCGCTGTGCGGCGGTCTGGGACAGAATATTTTCAACCCCGCTCTGGCGGCAAGAGCCTTTTTGATGCTGATTTACCCCTTGGCGCTGACTCGCTATGAGGTTGTAGATGCGGCTTCTTCCGCAACTCCTATGCACCACATGGCTATGCACAGTCTGCCGGATGAGAGTCTGCTGGATGTGTTTCTGGGCAATTGCTCCGGTTCGATTGGCGAACTGTCCGCTCTTGCACTGCTTCTTGGTGGTGCGTATCTGGTGATTCGTAAGGTTATCTCCATCCGGATTCCTGCGGCCTACTTAGGCACGGTTGCGGTGCTGACGCTGATTTTCTTCAAGACAGACGCACCTTTGCAGTGGATGCTGTATCAGGTATTGGGCGGCGGTTTGATGCTGGGTGCTATCTTCATGGCTACCGACTATGCCACTTCTCCCGCAACGCCTGTTGGACAGTGGATTTTTGGTGTGGGCTGCGGTGTCCTGACGGTGATTTTCCGTTACTTCGGCATTTTCCCCGAAGGCGTGACCTATGCCATTTTGCTGATGAACGCACTGGTCTGGTTCATTGACCGCATCACTGCTCCCCGCCGTTTCGGCACCAAAAAGGGAGGTGCGAAGGCATGAAAAAACTGATTATCATTCCTGCTGTTGCCATTATTTTGGCGGCGGCGGTGCTGTTTGGCTTGGCCTTTGGCCTGAAAAATGTGGCCGAAAAGAATGCGCAGAAGCAGTTTCATGAGCAATTGTTCACGCTGCTTCCCGGAAGCGAGAGCTTTGCGGAAGAGGCCTACACCGGGGAGGATGCCAATATCCGCAAGGTTTACAAGGCTGATAACGGCTATGTCATCGAAACTGCTGTGCAGGGCTATGTGGACGAGATCGTGATGCTGGTGGGCGTCAGCAATGAGGGAAGCGTCACCGGTCTGGTGATTCGGGATATGCACGAAACCCCCGGCGTTGGCACCAAGGTATTAAAGGACTGGCAGTTCCTTGCCCAGTTCCTGAAGACCGAGGGCGATGCCCAGATCGGCGAGAATGTGGACGGCATCAGCGGTGCCACGGTGACCTCCAAAGCGGTTGCCAAGAGCGTCAATTCTGCGGTGGCCTTTGTCACCGGTGCCGATGCCGACTCCGGCGCAACGGGCTAAGGAGGTGGCGTGATGAAAGATAAGAGATTTTTCCTCAATACCGCCTTGGTTGCTGTTGTGACCATTGCTGTGGGTGCTTGCACAATGATCCGCACCTTTGCTCCGGCTGTGATTCTTCCGAAGCTGGATATTCCCAGCATGGTTTTGCTGTCGTTGGTGGCGTTGCTGCTTGACCATTATTTTGCGCCCGGTGCGAAGCGAAATTACATTTTCATTCCGGTTTTTGCGCTGCTGACCTTCGGGCTTCTGCCTTTGGCAGTAAGAGCGGTGGGTCTGCGGGAGGCGCTGCCTCTGGCGGTCATTGGCTGCGTGGTATTTACCGCTACCACCTGGATCTTCAGCTTTATCCAGGAGCGGCTGTCCACCGGCCCGGTGGCCCGTTTGGCACCGATTCTCAGCGCCTTTGGACTGTATCTGGCATCCCAGTGCTTTGCCGGTATCGGACTGTAAAACTCTATATCAATAAAAACTCGGAGATCGTTATGATCTCCGAGTTTTTTAGTTTTCCCTTCGTTTCTCCAGGCGGAAGTTATTTGCCAGGGCGGCAAGCTCCAAGCGGCTGTGCACATCCAGGGTATAATAAATATCCTTCACATAATCCTTGACGGTATGCTCCGAAAGAACAAGGGTCTTGGCAATATCCTTGTTGGTATAACCAAGACAGATCAGCTCAGCGACCTCCCGTTTCTTCGGGCTGAGCTTTTGCAGAGGATCGTCTGCGGCGGGAGCAGTTTTCGTTTCTACTGCCGGAGCTTCATTGGTCTCCTGGCCGACAATGCGCCGGCGAAGGGCAAACATCAAAAACGGCTCCACCTGGGTATATACGAACACAAGCACGCTCATGATCACCGCGTAAACGATGTACATGACAGTGGGCGCGCCCAGGAATATCTCGCCAATAACGGCGTGACAAAGAACCGCTACGATGACGATCCCGATGATCGCGGGAGCGATGTATCTTGACGGATAGGATTTCATGATCGGCACGCCGTAAAGGGGACCCATCATGCACGATACCATGCCGAAGCCGATGAGGACGCAGGCGACGTGGGAAAGGGCAGGTGCATAAGAGGTTGCGATCATCAAAAGAAATCCAAGACCGCCCAAGCCTACCGACACGGGGATCATGCGGAAAGGATGAATATTGGCTTTCTTATATAGAACATAAAAGACAAAGCAGGCAATGGCAACCACCAGATACATGATGGTCACGCCGTGCTCCACCTTGCCCACGATCGCAGGTCCGGCGGTTCCCATCAGTCCGATAATGAAAATAAGAAGATAGGTGCCGAAAATCAGCTTTTGCGGTGCTTTGATGCCGTCACTCTTTTTTACATAACGGGGCAGATGTTCCTTACCGGAAGGCATATTCAGGAAGAAGAAAAGCAGGACTATCAACGTCGCTACGATTCCAAAACGGAAGATGGAGAAATTGATGGGGATCAGCTCGTTCTGCACCAAAGCGATCAGAAAAACCGGTACAGCATAACCAAAAGTCAGATATGCAATGCTGCTCTTTTCAGAAAAGTAGGTGACCATAAGGAAGGTTTCGAAGCCGATGAGCAGGCAGCAGCAGAAGATCTGCAGGTAAATGTTCAACCGCAGCACATCCGTCGGCAGAGGCAGAAAGAATCCAATGGCGGAAATCAGGGCGATGCTGGTGAGGATCCGCTGAGCCCACACGATGACCTTCGGCAAAAAGATCATGATAAGAATGCCCAGCACATAACAAGCCGCCGTAAGTGTGGTGCCGTAATCGATATTGATGGGCAGGGGGATCTTTCCATCCAGCGCCGAGGACGGTTCCAGAAAATAATAGATAAAGCCCATCTGCCAGAAGTTGAACATGGCGAAGCAAACCAGCTTCCACAGCGGCAGATCCATCCGCTTTTTCTGGTTTTCTATGAGAATTGGGTGATTCATAAAGCGTACCGTCCTTTGCCTGCAAAAAAGTGAGAAAACCTACCCAAAAAAGGAGGGGTTCCCCTAAAAACCCCCCAAACGGGGGGTACAAAGCCTGCCCTGAGAACACTATAATATAGTCAAAGAGAGCGTGTAAATGTATTATAAACTGTTTTGAATAAAATTTCAATATATTGTGAGGATTCCTACCATAATGGGTAGGTAATGCGCTAAATAGCACCCGTTCAGGCAGGTTACAATTTCAGCCCGATAAAGTATAATTATTACAGAGGAGGTGGCGTATGGGAACACTGAACTATTTTGATTATATGGCTCTGGCAGAAAGTGAATATAAGCGGCTTCTGGAGCTGTATCCGGAACTGAAGACGCTGTCAAAGCGGGAGCTTGAGGTCTTCGCGCAGCTCCTTACGGACAAGACCCAATCGCAGATCGCAGAGGAGTTGTTTGTTACCCACTCCTCCGTACATTTCCATTGTAAGAACATATACAAAAAGCTGGCGATCACCAGCAGAAAACAATTGCTGATCAAGTACAAAGGCATATAACCAAGCTACGGTATTCTAAGATAGGAGGAAAGCAAAATGAAAAAACTGTTGGCACTATTACTGGCTCTTGCGATGGTGTTTGCGCTCGCCGCTTGCGGTGGGAACACGGACACCCCGACCGGCGGTGAAGACGATGATCCCGTCACCACCCAGGCGACCCAAAATGATGACGGCGGCGAAGATGTGGAAGAAAACAACAACACCGCAAGCGATGAAATTCTGGTGATAAACGTATCGCGGGGCTACAGCTCCAATGACGGATACGGTTTTATTACCGTTTCCTTTGCACGTCCCAACGGCGAGGAGATCATCTTCGTGCATCCCAGCGGCGAGGAGATCTCTTTGGGTAATTCCTACAGCATGCCGTTGGATGCCGGCTGCTTCTCCATTACCGGTGGATTTACCATCGCCGAAATCTCTGTCCATGAGCGCAGCGTGACGGTTTCCTACGAAGCCACCGAGGATAACTACGACCAGGCGACGAGCATTACCTATACGCCTGCCGCAGATCCGCTGATCAAAACCACAGAGGGTGAAGCAATTGAAGGCTTTACCTACGAAGTTCCGTATTACAATTTGGATCTTTATGAATAACCATCCCTACAGGCGGTCGGCTCACCGCTGACCGCCCGTATGCATAAAAGAAAGAGGGGACGAAACAATGAAAAAATTAATTGCTGTACTGTTGGCGGCGGCGATGCTGCTGTCGATGCTGCCCATGACGGTGCTGGCCGACGACGAGGATGTTTCCCTGCGCGTTACCAAGCTGTATGTGGGTACTGTCAACGCACTGGAGACCCCCCAGGGTGACGGCTGGAGCTTTGATGCTGAAACAGACACCCTGACCCTGAACAACTGTACCCTGACGGAGAGTATGGTTCATGTGGAGACCGACGAGTATGGCACCGATCGATCTGATGCCATGATCTATGTAGAGGGCGACCTGACCATTGAGCTCATTGGCACCAATTCCGTGGAGCGGGTCATTGAGGAAGAGCCCACAGACTACACCCAGTATTATGCCATCCTTGCCGCTATTTATGAGACAGATGTAAACGGAGAAACCTGGGATTACCCCAGCAGACTGTCCTTCACCGGCACCGGCAGTCTGACCGCCGGCATTGCCATCACCGGTGATGCCTGGGACGCGGAAAACTGGAGCCTGGTAGGGGACTGGTACGAATATCTGGAGTTCAGCTCCGCCATCGGCTGCTGGGCCGAGGGCAGTGCCGATTTCACCGGCCTCCACGGCGGCGGCCAGATGGATATTTACGGCGGTATCATTGGCGCAGAAACTCCCTGGAATATCAGAGCCTTTGCCTGTTCTCCCACCTTTGGCGATAACTGTATCGTTACCGCCTATCAGGACATTGAGGGCACCATTGAAAACGAGTCCGGCTACAACTGGAACAACAACGATGCCTGGCGGCTGAAGATCGTCACCGGGGATGCCATCCTGAATTCCAACGGCCAGCTGATTCTAATGGACAGCGGTGCAGCCGCCGGCTATGGCTGGACCTGGGAAAACAAGGTGCTGACCCTGGCGGCGGATACCGAGGTCAAGGCTGTGGATTTCCGCAGCGGCTTGGGTAGTGCCAAGCTGGTGCTGTCAGGGGATGTGACCCTGGACAGCACCGGCATGGGCTATGATTCCAACTGGAACGATATCAGCCCCATCTCCACCGCCTGCGACCTGGAGATCAATGCCGGAAGCCACACCCTGACCCTCACCGGCGATGGCGACCGGATTCGCAGTATTCGTGCCGATGTGCTGATCTACGGCGGCACGGTGCGGGAATATGCCGACTATGGCTATTCTCTGTACCTGGAAGCAGGCGCCCTGACGGTGCGCAATGCCACCTTGCTGCTGGATAACCAGATGCATTCTACCACGGGCTACGATGAAGATTGGAATGAGCTTCCCGCCGGGGATGTTCTCTTTGAAAATGCTGTCGTGGAGCTGGGGATGTACATTGAGGCCTTTGTGGACACTATGACCGTTCTCAATTCTGAGCTGGAAGCCACATTTGTAATGGGCCCGGACAATTTCTACGCAAAGGACAGCACCATTACCATTGTCTCCACGGCTTCCTATGCCATTGATTGCTATGAGCAGATCGTCATTGACAACTGCGACTTGAACCTGCAGGCAGAAAAGAATGTGTTGTCCACCGCCTATTTCGCTATCGAGGGCACCGAGCAGGAGCCTGACACCGGGCTGATTCAGCTTCTGAATATGGACATTACTCCCCAGTGCGGTAACTCTGTGATCTTCCCCGATGATTGGAGCGGCTATGTTGGTCTGACGGATGCCCAGGGCAACACCGTGACCGCCCTCACCGCCACCGGCACCGAGCATGAGCACAGCTATGAAAACGGCATCTGCTCCTGTGGTGCAAAGCAGACCTTCACTGTCACCTGGTACAACTGGGATGGCACCGTTCTGGAGGTGGACACCGTGCAATACGGTGAAACGCCCGAGTACAACGGCCCCACTCCCACCAGAACGGGTGTAGGCTATGATTACACCTTCTATGCATGGGGATACAACTCCTCGGGTTCTCAGACCGGAACTCCCGGCCCTGCTACTGCGAATCAGCATTGGCACGCCAAGTTCACCAGCGTAGCCCATAAGCATTACCTGATCTTCATGGACTCCGACGGTGTTACGGAACTGGGAAGATTCGAACGGAGCTACAATCAGAGCATCATTATAACAACAGCGAATCTGTTTACATGGGCAGGTAAGCCCACCAAGGATTGCTATACCCTTTCCGGTTGGTACCGTGCCGACGGTCTGACTAATTCCAACTTCTATATGCCCGACCATGATGTGGTATTCGTTGCGATTTGGGACGGCCCTGACCACACCTGGGTGGAGGCTGACTGTGACACGCCCAAGACCTGCTCTGTCTGCGGCGAGACCGAGGGCGAGGCTCTGGGTCACAGCTACACCGAGGGTGTATGTGCCTGCGGCAAGAAGCAGACCTTCACCATCACCTGGAAGAACGACGACGGCACCATTCTGGAGGTGGACACCGTGGAGTACGGTGACCATCCGGAATACAACGGCCCCACTCCCACCAAGACCGGCGAGGGGTATGAATACACCTTCTGTGCGTGGAGTAACGGTACCCAGTATACCAATGTTGAACAGGTAACCGTCACTCGAGACTGGACTTATACTGCCGGGTATAACAAAATTGCCCATAAGCATGATTTGATTTTTATGGATGGCGATGTTGAGCTGGCCAGACAAGAGGTAAACTATAACAGCTCGCTCTCTTCCTACACGCTGAACAGCTATGCCGGTAACCCCGCTAAGGATTGCTACACCCTTTCCGGCTGGGCTTACGCCGACGGCACTCAGCTCGCATCTAACGTTTATCTCAATATGCCCGATGAAGACGTGGTTCTGTACGCCGTCTGGGACGGCCCTGACCACACCTGGGTGGAGGCTGACTGTGACACGCCCAAGACCTGCTCTGTCTGCGGCGAGACCGAGGGCGAGGCACTGGGTCATAGCTGGGTGGAGGCCACCTGTGAAGCTCCCAAGACCTGTTCTGCCTGCGGTCTGACTGAAGGGGAGGCCCTTGGCCATGAATACACTGAGGGCGTTTGCGCCTGCGGCAAGATCCAGACCTTCACCATCACTTGGTACAACTGGGATGGCACCGTTCTGGAAACGGATACCGTGGAGTACGGCACCGTTCCTACCTATGACGGCGCAACCCCCACCCGTCCCAATGTGGGCTATGATTTCAATTTCTACGGCTGGGCTTTGAGTGCCAGCGGTGCGGAAACCACCATTGGTGCCGCCACCCAGGACAGAGCCTACTATGCCAAGTACACCAGCAGTATCCATTACCATGACATCATCTTTATGGCTGAGGACATGGTTACCGAGCTGGGGAGATACGAAACCTATTACGATAAGCTGATTGCGACCAGTTGGCTCACCACCGCATCGGGCATCACCGTTCCGCCCTGCTATACGGCATGGTGGCACTATGAGGACGGCTCAATGCCGGAGGATTCCTTCCGTATGCCCGACCATGATGTGGTGCTTTACCTCATGCTGGAGGGCCCCGGTCATGTCTACGACGGCGTGATTACCACCGAGCCCACCTGCACCCAGGAGGGTGTGATGACCTACACCTGCATCGGCTGTGGCGACAGCTACACCGATTCCCTTTGGCCCAAGGGTCATAGCTATCAGGGCGTTGTCACCGAACCCACCTGTACGGAGGGCGGCTACACCACCTATACCTGCAGCGACTGCGGCGATTCCTATGTTGGCGACCAGGTGGCAGCTCACGGCCATGACTACTGCAACTATGTGACGACCGAACCCACCTGCACCACCGTCGGCTACACCACCTACTCCTGTATGTTCTGCGGCGACAGCTATGTCACGGACATTGTTGAAGGCGGTCACAAGTTTGGTGTTATCTATATCACCAACGCCACCTGTACCGAGTATGGCTCAAGTTCCGGTACCTGCATCGTTTGCGGTGAGCTCGTTACAGATGATGCTTACGAGGAGCCTTTGGGTCATGATTATGTCGCAGTGGTTACCACGGCACCTAGCTGCAGCGCTGCCGGTGTCATGACCTACACCTGCTCCCGCTGTGATGACAGCTACACCGAGGAAATCGCCGCCCTTGTCCACGATTTCAGTACCGGTGCCCTCTGTACCGCCTGCGGCACAGTTGCGGAGGCCTCTGTAACCATCGGCGGTATCGTTACCTACTATGCGACTGCTTATGAAGCCAGCACGGCAGTCCAATACTGCACAGAAGAAGACAATGCGTTGATCGTACTCCTGAAAGACATCGTTTTGGAAAAATCGTTCGATCGATACATCTCCCTAAAGAACTGTGTGTGTACGCTTGATCTGAATGGTAAGACGGTGTATGGAAACTCCAAAAACTATGAACCTATCAGAGTTCGTTTTGATAGCATTGTAACCATCGTGGATTCCGTAGGAACCGGCAAGGTCACAGGAGGTGCCAACACCTTTGGCGTAGTCTATTCAATGCTCATCGTCAACGGCGGCACCTTCATTGGTACACAATACGGCGCAAGCAGTAGCGGTGACAGTACTGTAATCATCAATGGCGGTACATTTGAAGGTAAGTATGGCGGTTGCTTCTATGATTGCGACGTAATTATCAACGGTGGTACCTTTACAGGTACGGAATACGGTCTGTATGTTCGCAAATCCGGCGGTGACACCAGCACCACCACCATCAACGGCGGCACGATTTCCGGAACAGTCTGCGACATATATTTTAACAGTCCCGAATCCAGGGTCACATTGTCTGCCGGTGAAAACGGAGTTGGCGCCACCTTCCCTGGTGGTATCTCCGTTGGTGGTACCGACCTTGGCGCAAGACCCCTGAATGCTCTGCTGGATGAGGGCGTGACCTATTGGTGCAACGGCAGTGCCATCGCCTTTGGGGACGATGTGTACGAATTCAATGGCGGCGATGTGACCGTCCGGAAGATCTGCCAGCACAACTATGTTGGCGGCACCTGTACCAAGTGCGGTGAGGCGGATCCCAACTACGTCCCCGTGGTTGCTCCCACCATCACCCTGAAGACCCCCACGCTGCTGTTGGAAGACACCATCAAGCTGAACATCTACTACACCATCGACCAGGACATCGCCCTGGAGAAGATGGGTATGATCACTTGGTCCTCCAAGCCCGACGTTGTGGACATCGCTACCGCTGAGAACGTTTACCCCGGTGCTACCTTCAACGATGGCAACGGCTTCTATGGTGTCAACACCGACGGCATCCCCGCTCAGAACCTGGGCGACATCATCTACTTCTGCATCTACGCCGAGCTGGCTGATGGCTCCATCGCCTACGGCAAGCAGGTGCAGTACAGCCCCGTCACCTATGCTTACAACCAGATC
>JAZNRS010000085.1:0-6849 GCA_045590815.1 Faecousia sp. | reverse complement strand
GTCATTCTGAGCGAGCGTCAGCGAGTCGAAAAATCTACGCATTTCGTCTACTTTTTAGATAAAATCGGTGCGTAGATCCTTCGACTTCGCTATGCTACGCATAGCTTCGCTCAGGATGACATCCCTAACTTAATGACATTGCCCTTAAGGGGAGCCTTTGCGAAAGCTGTCGGGTGATTTTGCCCGTTTGGGGAGGGATTTCGTGGGTTTTCCCACTTTGACGTGGGTAAAATGGCATCAATACTACATTCCGGGAGGAAACGGCTGTGCAATGTCAAAAACTGAAAACCTATATGGAAACCGGGCGGGTGGTGTTTGTGCCGGCACGGGCCATTCGTCCCAATCCGGCGCAACCCCGGAAGGTGTTCCGGGAGGACAAGCTGGCGGAGTTGGCTGAGTCCATCCGCCAGCACGGGATCTTGCAGCCGCTGTCTGTTCGCCGTGTGGGGACGGCATACGAACTCATTGCCGGGGAACGGCGGCTTCGGGCAGCGCAGTTGGCAGGACTCAGCGAGATCCCCTGCATCGTCATGGCTATGGATGACAAGGAATCCGGTATGGCTGCCATGATCGAAAATCTCCAGCGGCAGGACTTGGATTTTATCGAGGAGGCACGGGGCATCGCGCGGCTCATGGAGCAGTGGAGCATGAGCCAGGAGCAGGCGGCGTCCATTTTGGGGAAGAGCCAAAGCGCCGTGGCCAATAAGCTGCGGATCCTGCGGCACAGCGCTCCGGTGCTGGAGGCGCTGCGCCGGGGTGGACTGACGGAACGCCACGCCCGGGCGCTGCTGAAGCTTCCCACGGAGCCGGAAAAATTGGCGGTGATCGCCACGGTGGTGTCCATGGGCATGAGTGTCGCCCGGACGGAGCGGTTCATCGAACAGCGCCTCGCCGGGGAGCAGGAGAAAAAGCCCAATGTGACGGCGTTTTTGAGCAATCTGAACCAATCGTTAGCCCGTATTCAGCTGTCCGGCATCCCGGCGATCTCCGAGCGCCGGGAAACAGAAAGCCAAATCGTGCTGACGATTACCATTCCAAAAGGTAAATAAGCCTTCCCCCTGGGGGGAAGGTGCCTCCGAAGGAGGCGGATGAGGGGTTTTACAGACTGCAAAACCCACTGTTTGACCCCTCATCAGTCAAAAATCAAAGATTTTTGACAGCTTCTCCCTAGGGAGAAGCTTTACGCTAAACATTCTTTTATCTGCCAAATATGCAAAAAGCTTCCCGCCGGGCATGACGGGAAGCTAATTATTTACTTAACCAGCAGTTCTGCGATCTGGATGCAGTTGGTGGCAGCGCCCTTACGGACCTGGTCGCCGCAGCACCACAGGCACAGACCGTTGGGATCGGTCAGATCGGGGCGGATACGACCCACGAACACGATATCCTGTCCGGAGGTGTCCAGGGGCATGGGGTACTGCTTGTTCTTCAGATCGTCCACCAGCTTCACGCCGGGAGCCTTTGCCAGCACTTCACGGGCTTCCTCCACGGACACGGGACGGTCAAAGTGCAGCTGAACGGAAATGGAGTGGCTGCGCATGACGGGCACACGGACGCAGGTGCAGGAAACGTTCAGCTCCGGCAGGTGCATGATCTTGCGGCCCTCGTTCTGCATCTTCATTTCTTCGGAGGTGTAGCCCTCAAACTGCTCGCCGCCGATCTGGGGGATCAGGTTGTAGGCGATCTGGTAAGCGAAGGTCTTCACATCCACTTCCTTGCCCTCCTGCAGAGCCTTCACCTGGTTCTCCAGCTCCGCCATACCGGCAACGCCTGCACCGGAAACTGCCTGATAAGTAGAAGCCACCATGCTCTTGATGGGGGTGATGGCGTTCAGGGCATTGACAGCGGTGACGGTGATGATGGTAGAGCAGTTGGGATTGGAGATGATGCCCTTGTGGTTCTTGGCATCCTCGGGATTGACCTCGGGGACGATCAGGGGCACATTGGGATCCAGACGGAATGCGGAAGAGTTATCCACAAACACAGCACCGGCCTTGACGATGGCAGGCGCGAAGCGCTCAGCGATGTCATTTTCAGCGGCACCCAGCACGATGTCCACGCCCTCAAAGGCGGTGTCGCAGGCTTCCTGGATGGTCACATCCTCGCCCTTGAACTTCACAGTCTTACCTGCGCTGCGGGCGGATGCCAGGGGAACCAGCTTGCCCACGGGGAAGTTGCGCTCTTCCAGAATATTCATCATTTCCTGACCCACAGCGCCGGTAGCGCCCAGGATCGCAACGGTATAGAGTTTCATTTTCATTCCTCCAAAAAATTTCCTGTCATTGCGAGGAGCGAAGCGACGTGGCAATCTCCTAAGGTTTTGCATCGCCATGGGGGATCGCCACACCAGTCTGCGGACTGGTTCGCGATGACAGCATAATTTTACTTTACAAAGCTATTGTACAGCACCTTGATCGCGGTGGCGAAGTCGCGGTTATCCACGCCGAAGATGATGTTCAGCTCGTCGGGGCCCTGGTTGATCATGCGGATGTTGATGTCCGCCTCGCCCAGAGCGGCGAAGATCTTACCGGAAATGCCGGGACGGAAGGCCATCTTCCGGCCAACAGCGGCAACTACGGCGATCTGATCGTGGACATCCAGCGTGTCGGGCTTCACTTCCTGCTGAATTTCGCCCAGAACGGTGTACAGGCAGGGAGCGATGGATGCGGTGGGCATTACCACAGAAACGCAGTCAATGCCGTTGGGTGCGTAGTCCACGGAAATGCCATGGCGCTCCAGAACGGTGAGGATCTTACGCAGAACGCCCACCTCGTTGCTCATGCCTCGCTTGGACATATGCAGAATGGTGAAATCCTTCTTGCCGGTGATGCCGGTGATGAAACGGCTGGGATCGGTCTCGCCGCTGAAGCGCTCCCGGATCATGGTGCCGGGATCGTTGGGGGCGTTGGTGTTGCGGATGTTCAGAGGGATGTTCTTCTCCCGGACGGGGAAGATGGTGCCCTCGTGAAGCACCTGGGCACCGGAGTAGCTCAGCTCACGGAGCTCGTCGTAGGTGACCTCGGGGATGACCATGGGATCGTCCACGATCCGGGGGTCAGCCATGAGAATGCCGGAAACGTCGGTCCAGTTTTCGTACACGTCCGCATCCAGCGCCGCCGCTGCCAGGGCACCGGTGATGTCGCTGCCGCCACGGGTGAAGGTGCGGATGTTGCCATCGGGCATCAAACCGTAGAAGCCGGGGATGACCACGCCCTTGCCCTTGAGCATCTTCTTCAGAGCGGCGTAGGTCGCCTCCTGATCCACGGTGCCGTCGAACTTGAACTTGATCCAGTCGATGGCATCCACGAACTGGTAGCCCAGGAACGCCGCCATCAGCTTGGCGGAGAAATACTCGCCACGGCTAACCAGCTCATCCTGGGAGATAGCCTTGGCATCCAGGCGCTTTTTCAGCTCAGCGAACTCGCTCTCCAGATCCACCTTCAGCTCCAGCTCGTCACGGATCTCGATGTAACGGGAAGTGATCATTTCAAAAATGCGGTCGCAGTCCACACCGTACTGGGTGTGAGCGTGGCACAGGTACAGCAGATCGGTGATCTTGTGATCCTTGCCATGGCGCTTGCCGGCGGCGGAAACCACCACCACACGGCGGCCCCGGTCGGCACTGACAATGTCACGGATCTTCCGGTACTGACCCGCATCGGACATGGAAGAGCCGCCAAATTTCGTTACTTTCAACATGGTGAAACACCTCAAAATTTATAGTTGTGCCGTCGCCCTTACGTCATGTCATTCTGAGCGAAGGGCGAAGCCCGAAGTCGAAGAACCTTCGCACCAATTTCTGTTGCCATGTCAATGAAGTGCGTAGATCCTTCGACTCGCTACGCTCGCTCAGGATGACACCATTTTGGCGCGACGGTAATTATTACAGTGTATTCTTGGCAATGGCGGCGATGAAGGCATCGGGATGCGCCTTCAGCCAGCTATGCATGGCGCTGACGGAAACGGGCTTGGTGATGGTGGCGTTGCCCCAGCGCTCGGCGGTGTTGTTTTCCAGCCAAGCGTCCATATCGCCGCGGACGTAGAAGATCAGCTCGTCATCGTTGACAGCCGCCACCTTCTTGCCGTACTTGCAGTAAAAGCCCTTGCCTGCCAGCAGGTCAGCACAGTCCTGCACCACATTGTATGCGGTGGGATAGCGGCCTGCGCCCTGACCGAAGAAGCTCATGCGGCCAGAGTACTCGCCCACCAGCGTGATCAGGTTGTAGTTGGAGGGAACAGCTGCCTCGGGTGCGCCCTGAGGAACCAGGGTGGGCTGAACGTAGGCGCTGTAGTTGCCGTTGTCGCACTTGCCGGTGGAGATCAGCTTGCAGGTGTAGCCATGCTCGGTGAAGGCGGCCACGTCCTCAGCGGTAATCTTGCTGATGCCGGTGACGGGAACGGTTTCGGGATCCAGACTGACGCCGAAGCCAATATTGGAAGAAAGAATCACCTTGTGCCAGGTGTCGATGCCCTCCACGTCGGTGGCGGGCTTGGCCTCCGCGTAGCCCAGGGACTGGGCCTGCTTCAGGGCCTCATCGTAGCCCAGACCCAGACGGGTCATGGAGTCGAGAATGTAGTTGCAGGTGCCGTTCATGATGCCGCCCACCTGTTGCAGCTTCTGGACACGGCGGGCACGCTCCAGCTCGCTCAGCCAGCCGATGCCGCCGCCAACCGCAGCGGTGCAGCGGAACTGGACACCCATCTTCTGTGCCAGAGGCAGCAACTCATCGTAGAAGGTGCAAACCAGCGCCTTGTTGGAGGTGACGATGTTCTTGCCGGCCTCGATAGCGGCCTTTACGAACTCGTAAGCAGGATGCAGACCACCCATAGCCTCCACAACGGTATCGATGGTGCTGTCCAGCAGAACGCTCTTGAAGTCCTTGGTGACCTCTGCGTCGGGCAGGGACACATCCTCCAGGCAGACCACCTTGGCCACCTGAATGTCTTTCATATTGGAAGTGATGTCATAAACGCCACGGCCCACGACACCAAAACCCAGCAGACCAATTTTCATGTTCTTTCCTCCGTATCTCTATCAATGTGCTTACCACAGCGACATTTGCAACGCTACGGAAAACACTTGCTTTTTTACCTGAAACAGTATATCATATAGTTGCGTAAAATGCAATAGCATCTAAAAAACAAGGAAAATAAAGAAAAATACCCCGTTTTTGTGCGTTTTGGCATAGACGGGGGGTTCAGGAGGATATACCGTGATTTATCATTCGACAAGAAACGCATCCTTGCGTGCGGACAGCGCTCAGGCTGTGCTGGAGGGTCTGGCTTCCGACGGCGGACTGTACGTTCCCGAGAAGCTGCCGGAATTCGACTGGAAGAAGTGCCTGACGGGCAGCACCATGGATATGGCTACCGATATTTTGTCCGCTCTGCTGCCGGACATTCCTGATATGGAAAATCTGGTGCGCAAGGCTTACACCGGCAAGTTTGCCACCGAGGAGCTGACTCCGGCAGTCGCCGTGGGCGATTTCCATGTGCTGGAGCTGTTCCATGGCCCCACCTCCGCTTTCAAGGACGTGGCGCTGTGTATGCTGCCCCAGCTGCTCACCGCCGCCCGGAATGTGAAGGGCATGAAGGAAAATATCCTCATCCTTACCGCCACCTCCGGTGATACCGGCAAGGCCGCTCTGGAGGGTTTCAAGGATGTGGATGGCATCAAGATCTGCGTCTTCTACCCCGACGGCGGCGTTTCCCAGGTGCAGCGGGCACAGATGGTCACCCAGGAGGGTGAGAATGTGACGGTTTGCGCCGTGGTGGGCAATTTCGACGATGCCCAGACCGGCGTGAAGCAGATTTTCTCCGCCTGCCGTGACAAGGAGCTGCCCAACAAGCTCTCCTCCGCCAACTCCATCAACATCGGCCGTCTGGCGCCCCAGGTCACTTACTATTTCAAGGCCTACCGGGATCTGATGGACGCAGGCAAGATCGCCCTGGGCGACGAGGTGAATTTCTCCGTCCCCACCGGCAATTTCGGCGACATTCTGGCAGGCTACCTGGCGAAGAAGCTGGGTCTGCCCGTGGGCAAGCTGATCTGCGCTTCCAACGCCAACAAGGTACTTACCGACTTCATCCGCACCGGTCATTACGACCGGATGCGTCCTCTGTACAAGACCACCTCCCCCTCCATGGACATCTTGGTGTCCTCCAATTTGGAGCGTCTGCTGTACCTGCTCAGCGAGGATGCGGCTTTGGTGGCGGAGCTGATGGAGAAGCTGAACAAGGAAGGCTCCTACACCGTGCCCGCCGACCTGCTGGCATCCATTCAGGCGCAGTTCTGGGCAGATTACTGCGACGATGCCGGCGCTGCCGAGGTGATGGGTCGTGTTTATAAGACCTGCGGCTATGTCTGCGATCCCCACACCGCCTCCGGCTGGCTGGCAGCAGAGAATTATGTAAACCAAACCGGCGACACTCGTGCCATGGTGGTGCTGTCCACCGCCTCTCCCTACAAGTTCCCCGAGGCGGTTCTGCAGGCCATCGGCGAAACCCCTGCCGGCAACGGCTTCGACCAGATGGAGCAGCTGAACGCCGTCACCGGCGTGGCGATTCCCAAGAATCTGGCTGGCCTTCGTACCAAGACCGAGCGTCATACCGGCGTCATCGAAAAGACTGCCATGCTGGACTTCGTTCTGAATATCTAAAAGCACACCGGGCGTGGATCTCCACGCCCGGTTGTTTTTGTTGATAATGTGGTAAATGATTGTTTATGCGATTAACGCACACGCCCCTTGCCTCTCCCTTTGGGAGAGGTGCCCCAGTGCGCACACTGGGGCGGAGAGGGTGTTGGGCGATGAAAACCCTCTCAGTCACCGCTTTTCAGCGGTGCCAGCT
>JAZNRS010000084.1:0-10600 GCA_045590815.1 Faecousia sp. | reverse complement strand
GGAGGGGTGGTTGGGGGGGGGCCGGGGGGGGCATCATCCCCTACGATAAGGCTTTTCTGCATCATACCACATTCTCCGCCTAATGGAAACGGGAAATGTTGCACAAATTCCGCATGCAAAATTTGACACCCTATTTTGTGATTACTTCTTGCAAAAACCACAATATGTAGTATAATGAGTCCTGCACACAAAGGAGGCCCAACTATGAAGATTATTAAGAGAAACGGCGCGGAAGTCGTTTTTGACATTAAGAAGATTGAAATGGCTGTGACCAAGGCCAACCAGGCGGTGGAGGAGAATGTCCGCATGACCCCTCTGCAGATCCGCCGTATTTCCGAGAGCGTTCAGATCGCCTGCGAGGAGCTGGGACGCAGCCCCTCTGTGGAGGAGATCCAGGATATGGTGGAGAAGTCCATCATGGCCCACGGTGCTTTTGAAGTCGCCAAGGAGTACATCACCTACCGCTATACCCGGAGTCTGCTCCGTCAAGCCAACACCACCGATGACCGGATCCTCACCCTCATCGAGTGCAACAACGAAGAGGTCAAGCAGGAGAACGCCAACAAAAACCCCACTATCAACGCCGTTCAGCGTGACTATATGGCAGGTGAGGTGTCCAAGGATATCACCCGTCGGATCCTGCTGCCCCAGGACATCGTCCAGGCACATGAGGCCGGCATCATCCATTTCCACGATTCGGATTACTATGCCCAGCATATGCACAACTGCGACCTGGTGAATCTGGAGGACATGCTGCAAAACGGCACAGTCATCTCCGGCACCCGCATTGAGAAGCCCCATTCCTTCTCCACCGCCTGCAACATCGCCACCCAGATCATCGCCCAGGTGGCATCCAATCAGTACGGCGGTCAGTCCATTTCTCTGACCCACCTGGCACCCTTCGTGCAGGTGAGCCGGGAGAAGATCCGCAAGACTGTGGAGCAGGAGCTGGCTATCTATGGGGTGGAAGTGACGGAGGAGAAGATGGCCGCTGTGGTGGAGGCTCGTCTGAGAGAGGAGATCCGCCGTGGCGTGCAGACCATCCAGTACCAGGTGGTCACCCTGATGACCACCAACGGTCAGGCACCCTTCATTACCGTGTTCATGTATCTGAACGAGGCCCGCAACGAGCAGGAGAAGAAGGACCTGGCGGTGATCATCGAGGAGATGCTTCTGCAGCGCATCGAGGGTGTGAAGAACGAGAAGGGCGTGTGGATCACCCCGGCGTTCCCCAAGCTGATCTATGTGCTGGAGGAGGACAACGTCCGGGAGGGCACCCCCTACTGGGAGCTGACCAAGCTGGCCGCCCGTTGCACCGCCAAGCGGATGGTACCGGACTACATTTCCGAGAAGAAGATGCTGGAGCTGAAGGTGGATGCCAACGGCGAGGGACAATGTTATACCTGCATGGGCTGCCGCTCCTTCCTGACTCCCTATGTGGATGAAAACGGCAAGCCCAAGTATTACGGTCGGTTCAACCAGGGCGTTGTTACCATCAATTTGGTGGATGTGGCGCTGTCCTCCGGTCGGGATATGACCAAGTTTTGGGAGATCTTCAACGAGCGGCTGGATCTGTGCTACCGGGCGCTGCTGTGCCGCCATGAGCGGCTGAAGGGCACGCTTTCCGATGCGGCCCCGATTCTGTGGCAGTATGGCGCATTGGCACGTCTTGGAAAGGGTGAGCCCATCGACAAGCTGCTTTACGGCGGATATTCCACCATTTCCCTGGGCTACGCTGGACTTTATGAGTGCGTCAAGTACATGACCGGCAAGTCCCACACCGACCCTGATGCCAAGCCCTTTGCGCTGCAGGTGATGCAGCATATGAACGATGCCTGCAAGGGCTGGAAGGCCAAGCACAAGATCGATTTCTCTCTGTACGGCACGCCCCTGGAGTCCTCTACCTATAAGTTCGCCAAGTGCCTGCAGAACCGCTTCGGCATGATCCCCGGCATCACGGACAAGAGCTACATCACCAATTCCTATCACGTCCACGTCACCGAGCCCATCGATGCTTTCACCAAGCTGGCCTTCGAGGCGGAGTTCCAGCAGCTGTCCCCCGGCGGCGCCATCAGCTATGTGGAGGTGCCCAATATGCAGCAGAATATCGATGCGGTGCTGCAGGTGATGCAGTTCATCTACGACAATATTATGTACGCCGAGCTGAACACCAAGTCCGATTACTGTCAGGTCTGCGGCTTCGACGGCGAGATCCAGATTCAGGAGGATGACGGCAAGTTGGTCTGGACTTGCCCCCAGTGCGGCAACACCGACCAGAGCAAGATGACTGTGGCACGGCGCACCTGCGGCTACATCGGTACCCAGTACTGGAACCTGGGAAGAACCCAGGAGATCAAGGATCGGGTGCTGCATCTGTAAAATCAACACCGGGGAAGGCTCGCCTTCCCCGGTGAATGATTGTTTAGCGTCATATCGTAGGGGCCGATGCACCGACCACTACCCATGCAAATAGGGCCGATGTGGGCATCGGCCCCTACGGGATTGTGCGTATTGCTATTGCGCTAAACAATTATTTACAGCATTTCGTGTCCGTGGGGGAAAGAAAAATGTGTTTCTGTGGTAATATTTTTTGCGATTTTCGGTTGACTTAGCGGCGGGTTAGTGGTATACTGAGGTGAACAAAAAAACATACATACAAAACGCAGTGATGAAAACCAGTACACACGCAAATGGCTCTGCCAGAGAGCTGCCGGTCGGTGCAAGGCAGCGAGAGCTGGGGTGTGGAATTCCTTTCGGAGCGGTCTTGCTGAAATGGCAGTAGGCAAGGACGGGCGGGCCCGTTACAGCTTGCGGATCGATAGATCCCATGAGGCCGCATTTGCGGTAAACTGAGGTGGTACCACAGGAATTTCTTGTCCTCTGCTGAAAAGCAGAGGCTTTGTTTTTTGTGTCATTGCGAGCCAGTGCGCACACTGGCGTGGCAATCCCCGAAGAAAGATATGTTGTTTAAGGGAGAGAAAACATGATCATTACAGACTTTTTGGAGAAAAACGCACGGCTGTATGGACAGGAAAGCGCTTTGGTGGAGATCAACCCCTACGAGGAGCGGGATAAGGCCGTCACGTGGTGGGATTTCAACCTGATCGAATGCGCCAGCCAGGATGCCCCCTACCGCCGGGAAATGACCTGGAAGGACTTCGACCGGAAGGCCAACCGATTCGCCAACCTGCTGCTGAGCCGTGGTCTGAAAAAGGGCACCAAGGTTGCCATTTTGCTGATGAACTGCATCGAGTGGCTGCCTATTTACTTCGGCATTCTCAAGGCCGGCTGTTTGGCGGTGCCGATGAATTTCCGCTACAGCAGCGACGAGATCAAGTACTGCCTGGATCTGGCGGATGTGGAGGTGCTGGTGTTCGGACCGGAATTTATCAGCCGTATGGATGCCATCGCCGGGGAGATCCCCGAGGTCAAGACCCTGTTTTTTGTGGGCAAAAATGGCCCTGCCTATACCGAGGACTGCATGACGCTGATGAATTTCTGCTCCTCCAGCGCACCTCCCGTGGCGCTGACCGAGGATGACTATGCAGCCATCTACTTCTCCTCCGGCACCACCGGCTTCCCCAAGGCGATCCTGCACAGCCACAAGGCGCTGGTGCAGTCCTGCCTGACGGAGCAGAATCACCATTCCCAGAGCCGGGAGGATGTGTTCCTGTGCATTCCGCCGCTGTATCACACCGGCGCAAAGATGCACTGGTTCGGAAGCCTGCTGTCCGGTTCCAAGGCGGTACTGCTTCGTGGCGTGAAGCCTGAATGGATCCTCCGGGCGGTGACCGAGGAGCGCTGCACCATCGTTTGGCTGCTGGTGCCCTGGGCGCAGGATCTGTTGGATGCCATTGATGACGGCCGTGTGGATCTGCGCAAGTACCGCCTCGACCAGTGGCGGCTGATGCACGTTGGCGCCCAGCCCGTGCCCCCCAGTCTGATCCACCGGTGGATGAAGGTGTTCCCCCACCATCAGTACGATACCAACTACGGTCTTTCCGAGTCCATCGGTCCCGGCTGTGTCCACCTGGGCGTGGAAAATATCCACAAGGTGGGTGCCATCGGCAAGCCCGGTTACGGCTGGCAGACCCGGATCGTGGATGATCACGGTGCGGACGTTGCCAAGGGCGACGTGGGCGAGCTGATCGTAAAGGGCGATGGCGTGATGCTGTGCTACTACAAGAACGAGGATGCCACCGCAGAGGTCCTGAAGGACGGCTGGCTCTTCACCGGCGACATGGCCAAGGAAGACGAAGACGGCTTCATTTACCTGGTAGACCGGAAGAAGGACGTGGTCATCTCCGGCGGCGAGAACCTGTACCCGGTGCAGATCGAGGACTTCCTCCGTGCGTACCCCAAGATCAAGGACGTGGCGGTGATCGGTTTGCCCGATGCCCGTCTGGGCGAGATCGCCGCAGCCATCATCGAGATCAAGGAAGGGGAAGATTGCACCGAGGCGGAGATCAACGAATTCTGCCAGGCAATGCCCCGATACAAGCGTCCCCGGAAGATCTTCTTCGACAAGGTTCCCCGGAATCCCACCGGCAAGATCGAAAAGCCCGCACTGCGGGAAAAGTATTGCCGTGGCCGTCTGGTGGAAGTGCAGATCACGGGTTGATAATCTGTCATTGCGAGGCCCAAAGGGCCGTGGCAATCCCCTCGATTTTGGAGATTCCCACGCCAGTGTGCCCACTGGCTCGGAATGACACTAAACTGTATAGAAAAGAGAACAAATCATGGACTTATTCATTAAAATTGCAATGTTGGTGGTATTTTTCGGCAGCATGATCGGCGTTGGTCTGTACTGCCGGAAGCATTCCACGGATGTAAACGGATTCGTGCTGGGCGGCAGAAGCGTCGGTCCCTGGCTGACCGCCTTCGCCTATGGCACTTCTTACTTCTCCGCCGTGGTCTTCGTGGGCTACGCCGGTCAGTTCGGCTGGAAATTCGGTATCGCTTCTGCATGGGCAGGCATAGGTAATGCCATCCTGGGCTCCCTGCTTGCCTGGGTGATCCTGGGCAGACGTACCAGAGTCATGTCCCAGCACCTGAACAGCGCTACCATGCCCCAGTTTTTCGAATCCCGGTTCGACAGCAAGAAGCTGAAGCTGGCAGCATCTGTAGTCATTTTCATTTTCCTGATCCCCTATACCGCTTCGCTGTACAACGGTCTGAGCCGTCTGTTCGGCATGGCATTCAACATTGACTACGCTGTCTGCGTCATCGCCATGGCGGTGCTCACCGCCGTCTACGTCATCGCCGGCGGCTATATGGCTACCGCTATCAACGATTTCATCCAGGGCATGATCATGCTGGTGGGCATCGTGGCGGTGATCGTTGCGGTGATGAAAAACCAGGGCGGTCTGACCGAGGCGATCAAGAGTTTGAGCGAAGTTACCGATCCGAAGGTGTCGGAAGCCCCCGGGGCATTTACCTCCTTGTTTGGACCGAATCCCATCGGTCTGTTGGGCGTGGTGCTGCTGACCAGTCTTGGCACCTGGGGTCTGCCCCAGATGGTGCAGAAATTCTACGCCATCAAGGATGAGAAGGCGATCCGCAAGGGTACAATCATCTCCACCATCTTTGCGTTGGTGGTCGCCGGCGGCTGCTACTTCCTGGGCGGCTTCGGCAGACTGTTCTCCGATAAGCTGGATGTTGCCAATCTGAACTTCGATTCCATCATTCCCACCATGCTGTCCGATCTGTCGCCCATTCTCATTGGCGTGGTCGTGGTGCTGGTGCTGTCCGCTTCTATGTCTACGCTGTCTTCTCTGGTGCTGGCATCCAGCTCCACCTTGACCCTGGATTTCATTAAGGGTACCATTGTGAAGGACATGACCGAGAAGAAGCAGCTTTTCATCATGCGTGTGTTTATTGCGGTCTTCATCGCCATTTCCGTTGTGATCGCGATTTTGCAGTATAAGTCCAACGTCACCTTTATCGCACAGCTGATGGGCATCAGCTGGGGTGCGCTGGCAGGAGCATTTTTGGGACCCTTCCTGTACGGTCTGTACTGGAAGCGTACCAGCAAGGCATCTGTGTGGGTCAGCTTTGCTTTCTCCTCCGTGGTGATGCTGGCAAATATGTTCTTCAAGTCCTATTTCCCGGCGATCCTGCAGTCGCCCATCAATGCCGGTGTGTTCTGCATGCTGGCAAGCCTGGTCATCGTGCCGGTGGTGAGTCTGCTGACCAAGCCCCCCAAGAAGGAGCATGTGGAGCAGGTCTTCGCCTGCTATGTTAAGGAGGAAACGAAATGAAACAACTGATGCTTGGCAACGAGGCCGTTGCCAGAGGCTTGTATGAGGCTGGATGCGCCTTTGTATCCAGCTACCCCGGTACCCCCAGTACCGAAATTACCGAGGCCATCGCCAAGTACCCCGAGGTCTACGCCGAGTGGGCACCCAATGAAAAGGTGGCTATGGAATCCGCCTTCGGTGCCTGCGTGGCAGGTCGCCGGAGCTTCTGCGGCATGAAGCACGTTGGCCTGAACGTGGCCGCTGACCCGCTGTTCACCATTTCCTATACCGGTGTCAATGCCGGTATGGTCATCGGCGTGGCGGATGATGCCGGTATGCACTCTTCTCAGAACGAGCAGGACTCCCGGCACTATGCCCGTGCGTCCAAGATCCCCATGCTGGAGCCTTCCGACTCTGCCGAGGCCATCGCCATGGCGAAGCTGGCCTATGAGCTGTCCGAGCAGTTCGATACTCCCATCCTGCTGAAAATGTGTACCCGTGTTTCCCACTCCCAGAGCATCGTGGAGCTGGGCGAGCGGGTGGAATGCCTGAAGGAATATGAAAAGAATATCGCCAAGTACGTCATGATGCCCGGTAACGCCAAGCGCCGCCATCCGGTGGTGGAGGCTCGCACCCGGGCGCTGGTGGAGTACGCCGAAACCGCTGAGATCAACCGTGTCGAGGCCGGCTCCGACAATTCCATGGGCTTCATCACTTCCTCCACCTCCTATCAGTATGTGAAGGAAGTGTTCGGCGACAAGTACCCCGTGATGAAGCTGGGGATGATTTGGCCCATGCCGGAGAAGAAGATCATCGACTTTGCCGCTTCTGTGGAGAAGCTGGTTGTGGTGGAGGAGCTGGACAGCTTCATTCAGGCGCACTGCGAGCATCTGGGTCTGAGCTGCGTGGGCAAGGAGACCTTCTCCTGCATCGACGAGCTGAGCCAGAATAAAGTGGCGGATGCCATGGGCATCGCCCATGAAAACGGCATCGCTCTGACCGAGACCATTCCTCCCAGACCCCCCGTTATGTGTGCCGGTTGTCCCCACAGAGGTCTGTTCTACACCCTGAAGAAGAACAAACTCACCGTTCTGGGCGACATCGGTTGCTACACTCTGGGTGCTGTGGCACCTCTGGCTGCGGTGGATACGGTCATCTGCATGGGCGCATCCGTGTCCGGTATCCACGGCTTTAACAAGTCCCAGAATGGTGCCGCCGATAACAAGACCGTTGCGGTCATCGGTGACTCCACCTTCATGCACTCCGGTATCACCGGTCTTGTGAACATGGCTTACAACGAGTCTAATGCCACGGTGATCATCGTGGATAACTCCATCACCGGCATGACCGGTCATCAGCAGAACCCCACCACCGGCTTCAATCTGAAGGGTGATCCCTGCGCCAAGATCGATCTGGAAACCCTGTGCCGCAGCGTGGGCATCAAGCGTGTTCGTGTGGTGGATCCTTACAACCTTGCCCAGTGTGACGAAGCCATCAAGGAAGAGCTGGCTGCCAACGAGCCGTCCGTCATCATTTCCCGCCGTCCCTGCGCGCTGCTGAAGTACGTCAAGCACAAGAAGCCCCTGACTGTGGACGAGGATAAGTGCGTCGGCTGCAAGGCCTGCATGAAGATCGGCTGTCCTGCCATCAGCATCGTTGACGGCAAGGCCAAGGTGGATGCCACCCAGTGCGTCGGCTGCGGCGTGTGCGAGCAGCTTTGCAAGCTGGGTGCTCTGAAGGAGGTCTGAGTATGGAAACGAAAAATATTATGATCGTGGGTGTCGGCGGACAGGGAAGCTTGCTGGCCTCCAAGCTGCTGGGTCGTTTGCTGTTGACCCGTGGCTACGATATCAAGGTTTCTGAGGTTCACGGCATGAGCCAGCGTGGCGGCAGTGTGGTTACATATGTCCGCTTTGGCGATAAGGTGTATTCCCCTGTCATCGACAAGGGCGAGGCGGACTACATCGTTTCCTTTGAGCTGCTGGAGGCCGCCCGCTGGACGGAATTTTTGAAGCCCGGCGGCAAGATCATCACCAATGTGCAGAAGATCAACCCTATGCCCGTGATCATCGGCGCTGCGGAGTACCCCGATGCCTTGGCGGAGAAAATGACTGCCGCCGGTATCGATGTGGATGCTTTTGATGCCCTGACTCTGGCGGAGCAGGCCGGTTCTCCCAAGGCGGTGAACATCGTGCTGATGGGTCACCTGTCCAAGAATTTTGATTTTACCTTAGAGGAGTGGCTGGAGGCCATCGAGCAGAGTGTCCCTGCCAAGTTCCTGGAGTTGAATAAGGTCGCATTTACTTTGGGCAGAAACGCATGATATTAGGAGATGAATGAAATGGCAAATTATTATCAGCCGGAAATTGAAACGATGCCCTATGAGCAGCTGCGCCAGCTGCAAAATGAGCGCCTTGTAAAGCAGGTGCGCCATGTGTGGGACAATGTGCCCTACTACCGCCAGAAGATGGAGGAAAAGGGTGTCACCCCCGATGACATTCAGTCTGTCGACGATCTGTACAAGCTGCCATTCCTGAGCAAAGATGACCTGCGGGAAGCCTATCCCTACGGCCTGAAGGGCGTACCCACTTCTGAGTGCGTGCGCATCCACTCTACCTCCGGCACCACCGGCAAGCGTGTTGTGGCCTTCTACACCCAGCATGATGTGGATCTGTGGGAGGATTGCTGCGCCCGTGCCATTGTGGCCGCTGGCGGCGACAAGGAAGATGTGGTTCACGTTGCCTATGGCTATGGCCTGTTCACCGGCGGCGCGGGTCTGCATGGCGGCTCCCATAAGGTTGGCTGCCTGACCCTGCCCATGTCCTCCGGCAATACCGACCGTCAGCTCCAGTTTATGACCGATCTGGGCTCCACCATTCTGTGCTGTACGCCTTCTTATGCGGCCTATCTGGCAGAATCCATCCACGAGAGAGGTCTGCGGGATCAGATCAAGCTGAAGGCCGGCATTTTCGGTGCCGAGGCTTGGAGTGAGGATATGCGCCACGATATCGAGGATAAGCTGGGCATCAAGGCTTACGATATTTACGGCTTGACGGAGACCTCCGGTCCGGGTGTTGCCTTTGAATGCTCCGAGCAGACCGGTATGCATATCAACGAAGACCACTTCATTGCCGAGATCATCGACCCCGATACCGGCGAGGTGCTGCCCATCGGCAGCAAGGGTGAGCTGGTGTTCACCGCAATCACCAAGGAGGCGTTCCCCCTGCTGCGTTACCGCTCCCGTGACATCTGCGTGCTGACCCGGGAGAAGTGCTCCTGCGGCAGAACCCATGTGAAGATGTCCAAGCCTATGGGTCGCAGCGACGATATGCTGATCATCCGCGGCGTTAACGTGTTCCCCTCTCAGATCGAAACCGTGCTGCTGCAGCAGGGCTATCCTGCCAACTACCAGATCATCGTGGATCGGGTGAACAACTCCGATACCTTTGAGGTTATGGTGGAGATGAATCCTGACGTGATGACCGACTCCCTGGCGAAGATCGCCGAGGCGGAAAAGAATCTGGTGGGTGCGCTGAAGGCTATGCTGGGCATCGCCGCCAAGGTGAAGCTGGTTGCCCCCAAGACCATCGCAAGAAGCGAAGGCAAGGCTGTTCGTGTCATCGACAAGCGGAAGATTTAAGGAGGTAATGAGATGACCATTCATCAGATTTCTGTATTTTTGGAAAATCGCACCGGTCAGCTGGCGGAAATCACCCAGCTGCTGGCGCAGAATCATGTGGATATCCGTGCCATTTCCATCGCGGAGACCTCCGATTACGGTCTGGCCCGGATGATCGTGGACGATGCCCATAAGGCAAGCGCTATCCTGCTGGAGCATGGGGACATCCTGTCCATGACCCCGGTGTGGGCTGTGGAGGTGCCGGATCGCCCCTCCGGCCTTGCGGATCTGCTGACGGTGCTGAGCGATGGCAATGTGGCGGTGGAGTATATGTACTCTCTGTTTACCCACAAGGACGGCCACGCCTATATGGTGCTGCGGATTTCCGATGAGGCGGCCTTCATGGCAGCCATCGCCGATACCGATATCAAGCTGGTAGGCATGGACGACCTGGGACTGAAATAATACAATGTAGGGCGGGTCTTGACCCGCCCTTTCTTTGTAGGGACCGGCGTCCTCGACGGTCCTTCTCAGAGAAAAAGAGAAGGACTGTCCGGAGGCCAGTCCCTACAAAAATAATTCCCCGTCGGATGACGGGGAATTGTTTTGATTCATCAAAGTCAACCCCCGGTTTTACCGGGGGTAAAAAAATAGCTTCTAGCGAGGAGTAAAGTAGACAAGAAAAAAGCTCCCCATTATAGTAGAAGTGGTTTGCCGACCACACAACTACAATAATGAGGAG
>JAZNRS010000083.1:0-4642 GCA_045590815.1 Faecousia sp. | reverse complement strand
GCAGGTCAATGACCTGCCCCTACAAATAAAAATCGGGCGGGTCGAAAGGCCCGCCCTTACTATTTGCGCCTGCGGCGACGGCGGGGTCATGACCCCGCCCTACAAAAGCATAATCGTAGGGGCGGGTCTTGACCCGCCCTTTACTTTTGCGCCTAACGGCGACGGGCGGCAGATTGCCGCCCCTACGATGCGCCTAACGGCGAAGGGAGGGTCAAGACCCTCCCCTACAGGAAAATTGAATCGTAGGGGCCGATGCCCACATCGGCCCACGGGCGGGTCGATGCCCCGCCCCTACAAGGTTTTGGGCGGCAGATTGCCGCCCCTACGATGCGCCTGCGGCGAAGGGAGGGTCAAGACCCTCCCCTACAAGGAAAACGTAGGGGCGGGTGCCCACATCCGCCCACGGGCGGGTCGATGCCCCGCCCCTACGAGGCGATATTGTCCGGGCGGGTCAATACCCCGCCCCTACGAGTTTTTTTGCGGCAGGTTTTTCTTCTTGCATTCTGAGGCGCTTGGGAGTATAATGTATTCGATAAAATGGGGAGTTATAGGAACTCCCGGGATTTTTGAGGTCTGTATGAACGGAAAACTGAAACAAATCATACAAAATAACGCAGTTGCCCTGGAAACCTCGCCGCAGGATCTGACAAGCATTTATGGGATCATGTTCTCCCAAAATGAGGGCGTTTTGTGCGAGGGACATGACGGTTTCCGCACCTACCGGTTCACCTACGCACAGATGCGCCGGCGTATCGAATCCGCCGCAGGAGCGCTGCATCAGCGCATCGGTTCCGGGGCGTATGTGGCGCTGGAGATGGAAAATTGCCCGGAGTGGATCGTGGGCTTTTGGGCCATCCTCATGAGCGGAAACAAGCCGTACCTGGTGAATATGCGCTACCCCAAATCCCTGTCCGATGGGATCATTACCCGGCTGGGTATTCAATACAGTCTGTATCTGAAGGAATCCGGTTTGGACGTGCAGGGAATTGCCGTGTCCGATCTGGAAAAGCAGGGCGGTGCAGCACCGGAGGGGATTTTTGCCGACGAGATCGCGTTTTCCTCCTCTGCAACTTCTATGAACGAGGTGATCTGTTTTTATTCCGGAAAGCAGATCGCTGCGCAGATCTTGAATTTTAAGGACATAATCCGCAAGGAGCCCCGGGTCGCCAAGCATTACAATGGCAGTCTGAAACAGCTGGCGTTTTTGCCGTTTTACCACGTTTTTGGGCTGTTTGCCGTATATTTTTGGTTCACTTTCTTCGGAAGAACCCTGGTTTTTCTCAAGGATTACAGCGCTGACACCATCTTGAAAACCTGCCGCCGGCATCAAGTGACCCACATTTTTGCGGTGCCCATGCTGTGGCATACCATCGAGCAGCAGGTCAGCGCCAAGGTTCGCAAGGATCCGAAAAAGCAGAAAAAGCTGCAAAAGGGTCTGAAAATTGCAACTTCTTTGCAAAATATCTGCCCCAACTTCGGCGCATGGTTTGCTAAGCGGCTGCTGGGCGAAGTGACCGATCAGCTTTTCGGTAAGTCCGTGATGTTCTGCATCAGCGGCGGCAGCTATCTGCGTCCCTCGGCTATGGAGCTGATCAACGGTCTGGGCTACAGTATGCATAACGGCTACGGCATGAGCGAGATCGGCATCACCTCCGTGGAGCTGCGGCACAAGCCCAAAGAGCGGAACCAAAATTCCATCGGTCAGCCCTTTACCGCTGTGGAATACAAGCTGGACGAAAAGGGCGGACTGTGGGTTCGGGGCGAAACCCTGTGTACCCGGAAGCTGGTCAACGGCCAGGAAATGATCTTCGACGGCTGGTTTGAAACCGGCGACAATATGGTCTGCCGGGATGGAAACTACTTCATTCTGGGTCGCCAGGGGGATATGGTCATCGGCGAAAGCGGCGAAAATATCAACCCGGACACGGTGGAGCAGGCCTTCGTCCTGGACGGAGCGAAGCTGCTGTGCGTTTTGGGCATGGAGGACGTGCTGACCATGGTGGTGCAGGTGGCGCCCTATGCCTCTCAGCAGACCATCACCGCTCTGCGGGATCAGATCTATGCCATCAACGATACCCTGCCTTCCACCATGGCGGTACGGCAATTCTACATCACCCGTGACGAGCTGGCACCGCCTACGGCGGTGAAGGTCAGTCGCAGTCAGCTTCTGAAAAAGATCGCCGACGGTCAGGTGCGCCTCACGGCACTGTCCGAAGCGGTGGAGCAGGTCAGCGAGGCGTTCGCCTCGGCGCTTTTGGAGGATGTCACCGGCATCATCGCCCGGGAGCTGGATCTGGAGCCGACCCAGGTGGGGGTGGACAGCCACATTTTCCACGATTTAGGCGGCAGCAGTATCCAATACTTCTCCATCATCACCGCCTTGTCGGAAAAGTTCGGCGTCACCGACTACAACAAAGACGACAAATTCTGCTACACCGCCAGAGAGATCTGCGAGTATTTGGAGCGGCACCTATGATCGAAAAAAGTTGGTTTGTGAATTTTTGCCTGGGCTTTTTGAAGCTGACGGGCTATATTCCGGCATGGCTGTTTTTTAAGCCCCGGGTATATGTGGCTGAGGGCGCCTCACGGCGGCTGCCCAAGGGCTGCATTCTGGTGTCCAATCATCAGTCGCTGCTGGATTTTGTGCTGTATCTCATCGTTTTTCCCTTCCGGAGCGTCCGTTTTCTGATGGCGGAGGTGCTGTTTTCCCACAATAAAGTGCTGGAAACCTTCCTGTACTGCGTGGGCGGCATCAAGGTGGACCGGGATGCCAAAAGCTTTGATTTCGTATCCAACAGCCTGGAGGTGCTGGATCAAGGCGGCACCGTGGGTATTTTTCCCCAGGGTCGCCTGCCGGTGAACGGCAAGCCTTTCCCCTTTACCCCCAGCACCGCCTTCATCGCTCTGCACACCGATAAGCCCATCATCCCGGTGTATACCGCCGGCAATTACGGCTTGTTCCGGCGATCCCGGATGGCGATCGGCGCCCCGGTTTATCTGGCGGAGCATTTCCCGGAGCTGGAGGAAAAGGAACGGCTCCAGGCGCTGACCGAGCTTTTGGAAAAGACCGTTTACGACTTGAAAAAAGAAATTAGATAAAGGAAAAAGAGAGAATGGAAAATCAACCGAAAAAGGCGAAGCTGTTTAACCCCAAGCTGTTTCCCATGGATCTGGCGAGGGTGGTATTTTGCTTCCTGCCGCTGGTGTTCCGGGTGCGCTGTCTGACACCGGAGGGCACAAAATACAAAGGAAAGATCCGTGGCGGCGCCATCGTTGCCGCCAACCACAATGCGTTTTCCGATTCCTTCGTAATGTTCGTGGCCTTTTGGTACCGGCGGTTGTTCTTCATGGTGGCGGACGTGGTGATGAAGGGCAAGCTCCGCCCCCATTTGGTTCGGGGCATCGGCGGCATCGAGATTGTCCGGGAGATCGCTGACCTGCAGGCCATTAAAAAGGCTGTGAGCGTTCTGAAAGAGGGGCACCTGCTGGGCATCTTCCCCCAGGGGCGGATCATGGAGCAAGGCGAGGTGGATACCATCAAGCACGGTGCGGCGCTGATGGCACTGCAGGCTCATGTGCCCATTTACCCGGTGCACATCGTGCCCAGAAAGCATTTCTTCAGCCGCTACACGGTGGTCATTGGAGAGCCCGTCCGCCCCTACGAAATTTGCAAGCGCAAGATCCCCAGCACAGCGGACATCCAAAACATTTCCGAGGCACTTCGCCTGGAAATGAACCGGTGCAATTTATCTGTCAAGAATACGGAGGAGAAGGTATGACAACGTTTGAGCGCCTGATCAAGGTTTTTAATGTGGTTTTTGAGGATGATATCAGCTCGGATGCCATCAAGCCCGATGCAAATCTGCGGGATGATGTGGGCATCAGCTCCATCGGCATGCTGTATATGGCGGTGGCGCTGGAGGAGGAGTTTGAGATCAAGTTCACCAACGAGGATCTGCAGAAGGTGACCACCGTTGCGGACGTGGTTGCCTGCATCGAGGGTAAGCTGTAAATGCAGTGGCTGGAAAAGGAGCCGCAGCGTGGGGACATTATCCGGGTGAAGATGGCGTTTTATCACCATTACGGAATTTTCGTCAGTCCCGACCGGGTGATCCAGTTTGGTCTGCCGGAGGATGTGACCCGGCCTGCGGAGCAGGTGCGGGTGCTTGCCACGGATGTGTACCGTTTTTTGAACGGCGGAACCGTGGAGGTGTGCTGTCCCGACCGGCTGGAGCGGAAGACCATGCGCTCTGCCGACGAGATCGTCGCCTTGGCGGAAAGCAGACTCGGTGAGGGCGGCTACAACATTTTGGAGAATAATTGCGAGCATTTTGTCAACGAATGCGCCTTTGGAAGGAAGACTTCCTCGGCGGTGGACCACATGCGGGCAATGTTCCGGCGAAAGCTGGGTAAGTGAATGTACGCACCGGGGGGCTGATGCCACCCCGGTGCGCTTTTTGCAATAAATGATTGTTTATGCGAGCAACGCTATCGTAGGGCGAGGGCATGATTTGTATAGGTATGATTGCCCCCGGCAATCATTTTGATTTGAATTCGCTGCGCGACGCACCGCCCTTGCCGTCTGCGGCTGTAAGCCGCAGAGCGCCGCTTGCGGCGCAAAGGCTCCCTTGTGCAAAGGGAG
>JAZNRS010000082.1:0-3373 GCA_045590815.1 Faecousia sp. | reverse complement strand
TTCATAATACCTCCTAACTGAGCAGGCTGAGCAGCCGCCCAAGAGTCCCGGCAGCCATCAGGATACCGATCAGAATCAGCAGACTGCCGCTGACGATATTGATGACCTTATAATTTCTCTTAATCCAGTCGAAGGCGGATTTCAGCTTGTCGATCAGCACCGCGCTGAGAATGAATGGCACACCAAGTCCCAGCGAGTAGGCCAAAAGCATGAGGGTTCCGACCAATACGCTCCCCTGCTGGGATGCCAGCATTAGAGCGGAACCAAGGAAAGCGCCAACACAGGGTGTCCAGCCCAGCGAGAAAATCATCCCGAAGAGCATAGCGGAGAAAAATCCCATATTGCTGGTATCCACGGATCGATCACTCCCCCTGAACAGGTTCAGCTTGAATACGCCCAGAAAATTGAGGCCGAAGAAGATCACCACAATACCGGAAATAATGTTTACCGCCGTCTGATGCTCCTTCAGGAAGCTGCCGACCGTCCCGGCCAAGGCGCCCATGAGAGTGAATACGACAGTAAATCCGACAACAAAGCCGATGGCCCCGGTGAGTGTCTTTTTCGTGCTGCGCTCCCCACCGCCGGCAAAGTAGGAGATGTAGATGGGGAGCATGGGTAGCAGGCAGGGGGAAATGAAGGTGATGATCCCCTCAAGGAATGATATTACATACTGCATCCACCTTCACATCCCTTCCCAAACACACCGGACAGCAGCCAGCCGAGCACGCCCATGTAAATCATAGAGCTTATGGGATTGGCTGTGATGGGGCAGCTTCCTGTGGCGCAGCCGATAAAATAGTAATAGCCAAATCCCGCAAGCGCGCCGCCCGCAGTAAACAGAACAGGTCTCAACCATCGTTTGGTTTTCTCCTTCATGTAGCACCTCCAGCCAAGTATTCCTCCGCCATGTGTACAGCTGCCGCGCCGTCGGCCACCGCCGTCACCACCTGACGGACCAGCTTTGTCCTCACATCGCCCACAGCGTAGACACCGGGGATGTTGGTCTCGGTCGTTTCATCGGCGACCACATAGCCGCTTTCGTCCAGTTCCAGCTGCCCTGCAACAAGCTCGGTGGCAGGCTTTCGACCTATGCTCACAAATACGCCGTCGCAGGTGATCTCGCTCTCAGCTCCGGTTTGTACATCCCGAAGGCGAACACCTGTCACTTTATCGTCATGCAGCAGTTCTACCACCGCGCTGTTCCAGCGGAACTCCACATTCTCTGTTTTCATCAAAGGTTCGTGATAGATCTTGGTAGCCCGCAGAGTGTCCCTGCGGTGGACCAGAATCACCTTTTTGCAGACTCGGGCGAGGATCAGCGCCTCAGCCGCTGCGCTGTTTCCGCCGCCCACCAGCACCACGGTCTTATCCTTGTAGAACATCCCGTCACAGGCTGCACAATAGGCCACACCCTTACCGATCAGTTCCTTTTCACCGGTTACTCCAAGCTCTCTGGGGTTGGCTCCGGTGGACAGCACCACCGTCCGGCCATACACAGGCCCCTCACTGGTTTCCGCCTTCTTGATCTCACCGGAGAGATCAAGGGACAGCACCTCGACCAGGCGGGTCTCTACGCCGAAGCGCTCCGTACCCTTACGCATCTTCTCGCCCAGCGAGAATCCGTCGATGCCATTTTCAAAGCCGGGGTAATTGTCGATCTGTTCCGTGAGCGCCATCTGGCCGCCTGCCGACAGTTTCTCCAGAACAATGGTATCCAGTCCGGCTCTGGCGGCGTAGAGCGCCGCCGTGTATCCGCCGGGGCCGCCGCCAATGACGAGCATATCGTAGATGTGCTTTTCTTCAGCCAGATCCCCGCTGCGCTGTCCAAGAGATTCCTCGATGAACGCTTCCAACTGTGCTCTGGACTCCGGGGCAACGATGGAGCCGAGAAGTTGACCGCTCTGGTACAGAAGCAGGGTAGGCACCAGTTCAATCTGCTCCGCCTCCGCCAGCGCCGGTTCATCGTCAATGTTGATCTGTCCGAAGATGATCTCGCCCTCGTCCTGCTGCGCTGTCAGCTCCAGTGCCGGTTCGAGGCGGCGGCAGTAGCCGCACCATGGAGCCGAAAACTCCATCAAGACAGGCTTGGCAGACTCGCTGATATACTTTCGGTAGGCATGCGCATTCATATTCAAAATAGCCATCAAACATAGCTCCTTTTCTTTATGTTGGTGTTAGTATATCCGATATCGCCGGTTGCTTCCGTGATGACATCACCTAATAAAAAGCGGTACGGCATTTCTGCCGCACCGCACAAGGTTCATGTTTGAATTGTTCGGATGATCGCTTCACTGGCCTGACGGATACCGGCCAACTTTTCTTTCAGAAATCGGCTTTGCGCTTCTTCTTCCGAAAGGGCGGCATATAGGTAGATTGTGTTTGCCGATTGAATAACAACCTCTCGGTCTTTCGGTTTTTCGGAGGAAGCTGTCTTGAGCATTTCAAGTTGTTCGTTCAGTCTGTTTATCTGAATCCGCATATTTGCTTCCTTTTTGCGTTGCATCAGAAGAACGGCAAGCAAAAGCAGAATAATTGCTGCGAGGATAATCACCATGTTTTACCCTCCTTCATCGAATATGTGATAAAACGGCATCGCGAAGCAGTTTCGGCAACACCGGCATGGTCAGAACAGTCAGCTTTCCATCGACTTTTTGAATCGGGATATCCGCTGTTTTGTGGTGGGTCAGCAAGACTACGGGCGTTGTTTTGTCTGCCCGCCATGGCTGATCCGGCTGTCTGGTAATGTCCTCCGTCACGACCCATAGGGCAGGCTTTTTCTTTCCCAGTGTGCTTCTGGCTGATGCGGAAGTATGAAATACCAAAACATTTTCAGACAGGCTGTCAAGCGTTGCCTTCAGGCCACTGGCGTAAGCACTGTCCTCACACATGATGACGATTCTTTGATGTTCCCGTTGCCCTTGTGTGAACTGGATAAAATCCAGTACCGGAGTGTTATAAAGACTAAAATCTTTCTCCTGATGGGTGGAATCATAATAGTTTCTGGCCGCTTGACACATACGCAGACAGAATTGTTCAATGTCGATGCGGATATCCATGACGCCGTTTGTCGCGGAACTTTGCTCCAACTGGCAGACAGATGTTCCGCAGTTGATGCCCAGGTGGAAACGAACGGAATCATGATCGTCCTCATCATTCAAAAAACCTTTGTTCTGATGCAGATATTCGCATCGAAGCTGCCAGCATCGTTCGCCGCAGATATAAGGAGAGGGGTCACTGGCCGATGCCTTGAAAAACGGTGCCGCGAACTCATCGAACCAACGGACAAACTGCCCGCCAACATCACGGGTCGGTTTTTTCTGCCTGTCCAGTATGACTCGCCCATCCCGATAGCGCTTTACGATTTCAGGAAAAG
>JAZNRS010000081.1:0-2395 GCA_045590815.1 Faecousia sp. | reverse complement strand
AGGCATAAATAAAGCCCCTTAAGGGGCAGCCCGAAAAGCCAATGCGGTCGGCAAACTTTCGGGGCCCCTTTAGGGGTGAGGCCAGTATAATGCCCTTTTAGGGCTTATTCAAGCCACCGGCTTAGCCGGTGGTTTTGACTTTTACCGAATATGTCCTTTTCCGGTGATGACGTATTTGTAGGTGGTCAGCTCACGCAGACCCATGGGACCCCGGGCGTGGAGCTTCTGGGTGGAAATGCCCATTTCGCAGCCCAAACCAAACTCGCCGCCGTCGGTGAACCGGGTGGAGGCGTTGACGTATACCGCGGCGCTGTCCACGCCGGTGGTAAAGGCGACGATGGTGGCATCATCACCGCTGACGATAGCCTCGCTGTGACCGGTGGAGTGGGCGGCAATGTGAGAAACCGCTTCCTCCACACCCTCCACGCACTTGACTGCCAGGATATAATCCAAGAATTCCGTGTCGAAATCCTGCTCGCCGGCGGCCTTGCCGGGGATGATGGACTGCGCCATCTCGTCCAGACGCAGCTCCACCTTGCCGCCGATGCGGTCATGGAGCTTGGGCAAAAATTCCGGGGCGATGGTCTTGTCCACCAGCAGCACTTCCTCGGCGTTGCACACGCTGGGACGACTGGTCTTGGCGTTTTCGATGATGTTCAGCGCCATGTCCTGGTCGGCGGATTTTTCCACGTACACATGGCAGATGCCGGTGCCGGTGGCGATGCAGGGCACGGTGGCATTTTGCACGCAGGCGTTGATCAGTCCTGCGCCGCCCCGGGGGATGAGAATGTCGATATAGCCATTGGCGGTCATCAAAGCGGTGGCGCTGGCACGGGAGGTATCCTGCACCAAATTCACCGCATATTCCGTAATACCAACGGATTTCAGACCCTCACGCAGGGCGTTGACGATGGCGTTGGCGGAGCGGAATGCCTCTTTACCGCCCCGGAGGACGCAGGCGCTGCCGGCCTTCAGAGCCAGGGCTGCCGCATCGGAGGTGACGTTGGGACGGCTTTCGTAAATGATGGCGATGACGCCCATGGGCACAGACACCCGGCGGATCAGCAGACCGTCCGCCCGGGTGTGCTCCTCCAAAATGTGACCCACCGGGTCGGGGAGGGCAGCTACCTCACGGATGCCCTTTGCCATACCGGCGATCCGGGCGGAGGTGAGCTGGAGTCTGTCCAGCATCACGTCGGATACGGTGCCCTTGGCGGCTGCCATATCCTCGGCGTTGGCAGCCAGAATGGCGGCCTCATTGGCAATCAGCGCATCCGCCATGGCTTCCAGGGCGGCGTTCTTGGCTTCGGTGGTCAGTGCGGCGATCTGCCGCTTGGCTGCTTTGGCAGCGGTGAGCATCTCAATCATAATTCTTCTCCGTAAACGTGGTGCCGACGGTCTTGCCGTCGAGAATGTCATATAGATTGGTAGGGGTACTTCCGTTGGCGATGACCATGTCGCAGCCGCAGCTCATGCAAATTCTCGCTGCCTGCAGCTTGGTGACCATGCCGCCGGTGCCCTGCTTGCTGGCAGAGCCGCCGGCAAGGGCGATGATGGAATCGTCGATGGCGGTGATGCGGCTGATGAGCTTGGCATCGGGGTCGGCGTGGGGGTCGGCGGGGTACAGACCGTCGATATCCGACAGCAGGATCAGCTTGTCCGCCTTGACACTTTCTGCCACGATGGCAGCCAGAGTGTCGTTGTCGCCGATGACGATCTCCTCAGTGGAAACGGTGTCGTTTTCGTTGAGGATGGGGATGGCACCCAGCTCCAGCAGACGGTTCAGGGTGTTGCTGAAATTCTGGTGCCGGATTTCGCTTTTAACATCGTCGCCGGTGATGAGCAGCTGGGCGACGGTGTGGTTGTACTCGGAAAATAGCTTGTCGTAGGTGTACATCAGCTCGCACTGACCCACAGCGGCGGCGGCCTGCTTGGTGGGAATGTCCGTGGGACGGCTGCGCAGACCCAGCTTGCCTACGCCCATGCCGATGGCACCGGAGGACACCATAATGACCTCCTGCCCGGAATTTTTGATGTCGCTGATGATTTTGCACAGCTCCTCCACCCGGCGGATGTTTAGGTGACCCGTAGGATGTGCCAGGGTGCTGGTGCCGATTTTGATGACGATACGCATGGAAAACCTCCGTGACTGGAAAACTAATGTCTACATTATAGCAACATTTCCTTGAAAAAGAAAGAGGGAATTTTGTATGGATTATGCTTTTTTCCGCCCGGGGGATATGGATAGATGTGATAAATGATTGTTTAGCGGAGTAAGGACGCACTAAAAAAGAAGTATGTCATTGCGAGCCAGTGCGCACACTGGCGTGGCAATCTCCCGGATTTTGCGGTGTTTTCAGTGGTAGTTGTAACATTTTCGCATCGCCGTGGGGGA
>JAZNRS010000080.1:0-4464 GCA_045590815.1 Faecousia sp. | reverse complement strand
TGGATCAAATTCGAATATGTTCGATGCGGAAAATGCCCCTTTGGGGCGGCTCTTTTTTTGGTGCGGCGATGGGACTCGAAAGGGCGGCACCAGTCCGCAGACTGGTGCAAAAAGTGTCCGGTGGACACTTTTTAGGCCGTGGGAGAGTCCCTCGGATTTGAGACGCATCCGGTACGGATGTGGATCAAATTCGAATATGTTCGATGCGGAAAATGCCCCTTTGGGGCGGCTCTTTTTTTGGTGCGGCGATGGGACTTGAAAGGCGGATTAGAAAACAGTCCAGTGGACTGTTTTCCCGCCGTGGGAGAGTCCTAACTCTCGTTTTTGTATGTTGTATTTTGGCGAAATATATAGTATAATGTCATCAATATTCTATGGGAGGCGCGGCATGTACTATCGGCACAATTTGGATTACCAATATCCCGACCGCTGTGATGAGCACATGATCACGGTGGAGCATCTTCGGGATGTGAATGTGGATGAGAATTACCCCTACCTGCGCAAGGATTTTGGGTACAAATGTATTCGCTCGTTGTATTGGCTGCTGCTGAATGTGGTGGTTTTTTGGCTGTTGCGGATCACACACGGTCTGCGCATCGACGGCAAGCAGAATCTGAAAAAGTACAAGGATGTGCTGAAAAACGGCGGCATCACCGTATCGAACCATGTATTTATGTGGGATTATCTGTGCGTGATGGCGGCGATGCGTCCCCACATTGGACATTTCCCTGCCTGGAAGACCAATTTGGAAGGCCCCAATGGACCGCTGATCCGTATCGCCGGCGGCATTCCCATTCCCACCGACAGCATGAAGGCCATGAAGAAATTCAAGGCCGCCATGGAAGAGGTGTTCGACAGTGGAAAATGGATGCATTTCTTCCCGGAGGGCTCCATGTGGTTCTTCTACCCGGACGTGCGTCCGCTGAAAAAGGCGGTGTTCCAGTACGCCGTGCGGTACGACCGCCCGGTGATCCCCATTTCCATGTCCTTCCGTCCCCGTAAGAATATCACCAAGCTGTTTACCAAGAAGCCTTGCGTGGATCTGCACATCGGCGAGCCGCTGTTTCCGGATAAGGAGCTGTCCCCGGTGAGCGCCGCACGGAAATTGCAGGAGGAGGCGTACCATGTGATGCAGGTGATGTGCGGCATCAACCTCGGCGACCCCACCTATAACACCGACCAGGATCCTGCCAATTATCAAAAAACGATGTAAAATAGTGGTATCATTCCGAGCCAGTGCGCACACTGGCGTGGGAATCTCCTTAGTCGAGGGGATTGCGAACCAGTGACATCGGTCACTGGTTCGCAATGACGGGTATTTGAAAATGTAAAGAGCCTGCTTTTGCAGGCTCTTTTTATGCTTTTTGTAGGCGATTATAGATCCGGCGGTAGACGTAGGTGGCGATGAAGAAGGTGATGCCGTCGGAAATGAGCTGCGTGGCGATGACGCCGTTGAGCCCGATGAAATGGTTCATCAAAAACATGATGGGAATGGCGAACACGCCTTGCCGCAGAAGCCCCAAAAGCAGAGATTCTGTGCCCTTGCCCATGGCCTGCAGGCAGTAGATCTTCTGGAAATTGGAGATCATAAAGGGCGTTGCCAGACAAGCGATCCGCAGGAATACGGTGCCGTAGCGGATGGTGGCCTCATCCCGGATGAACACCCAAATGATCTGCGCCGAAAAGATCTCGTACAGCAAAATGAAGCCGCAGGCAACAACCACACCGGCGATCTGCGCCGCCCGGGTGAAGGCTTTCATCCGAGGGTAATTCTTGGCGGCGTAGTTGTAGGCGACCAGGGGCATCATGCCCTGGCACAGACCCATGCCGATGTTCAGCGGGAACATATCCGCCTTAATAACGATGCTGTAGGCGGCAAGCTCCGTGTCGCCGTAGTCGGCGGTGAGGTTGTTTTTGATGACGCTGGTGATGCAGGACAGCAGGCTGGTGGCCGCAGAGGGAAGTCCCGTGGCGAAGATGCCGCCGATGAGCTTCCTGCTGGGATTTGCTTGCCGAATGCTCATGGTCAGTACCGTTTTGCTCCGCAAATGCCGGTACACGATGAGAAAATATCCCAAACTGATCACATTGGACAGTAGGGTGGCAATTGCCGCACCGGTGACCTCGTTGCCGGGAGGCAAAATCACGAACATGAACAGCGGATCCAGGGCGATATTGGAAATGCCGCCGATGGCAAGACCCAGGCTGGATTCCTTGGCGTAGCCTGCGCTGCGGAGCAGGTGGGACATGGTCAGCCCCAGGGTAGAGGGGATGCCGCCCACCACCAGCACCCAAAACAGATAGCTGGATGCGTAGGGGAGGGTGTTTTCCGATGCACCCAGGAGCTTTGCCAGAGGCTCTGTGAACAGCAGGCACACCAAAGAGTACACAGCCGCCACGGCGATGGAGCCGTAAATGCTGAAGGCGCAGACCTTTTTGGCATCGGTTTCCCGTTTTTCCCCCAACAGCCGGGACAGCAGACTGCCGCCGCCAACACCAAAGAGGTTGGCAAGTCCGTTGAGCATGAAGTACAGCACGCCCACCACGCCGGCTGCTGCCACCTTGAGGGGGTCGTTGCTCGTGCCGATGAAGAAGGTATCGGCTAGGTTGTAGATCATGGTGATCAGTTGGCTGATGATGGTGGGGATCGCCATGGTCATGAGCGCTTTGCCCACGGGCATTCGCTCAAATAGTTCTGTTTTATCTTGCTTCATTCGTTGGGCGGGAGAATTCTTGCCTGGCGGCTCAGAATCCGGTTGATGATATTCTTGCAAGACTTCATGCGTACGAAGTTGATGATGAAGAAGACCAGCGCAATTTCGTTGAAGAGAGCGGTGAACACGATCATGCCGATGCTGCCGCAGCGATCTCGTGTGGGCAGAAAATCGGTGTACATACTGTCAAGATACTGAGGGATCTTGTTGCAGGCAATGCGGCTCACAATGCCGATAGCGATGAACATTCCACCAAGGAAAATGCCGTAGAACAGGCCCATAAATGCCGCGAAGAATGCAGATTCGTCGCCATCCATTACAGCAAACAAGGCGATGAAGCCAATAAGACCATAGAGCGCGGCGATGACAATGCCGAGAATCAGGAACACCTTTCCGGTGATGCTCCATGCGGTGCGCTCCCAGCGGAGCAGGCGGTGGGTGGTGTCCAGAAATTCCTGTTCTTCCCGGGCGTCGTTACTCTGGTCAAGAGTCGCACCGCAGAACCGGCAGAAGTTGGAGCCGTCGTCCAGCTCGTTATTACATCTGGGACAATACATATAAATTACCTCCTTTTGGAATATAGCACCATTTTAGCACCATCGTATGGATTTTGCAAGGGGGTTACTTGCTTATATCGACAAAATATGCTATACTTTGATAAAACAAGTGGAGGTACGGCTATGACTCGTTTTTTTGTGACGCCGGAGGAAATGCAGCCGGATTTTTTGGTGCTCACCGGGGAAAATGCCCAGCACGCCAAGGTTCTGCGCTTAAAATGCGGCGAGCAGGTGCTGGTTTGTGATGGAGAGGGTGCTGAGTGTGTTTGTACGGTCAGCGATGTGAGTGATGGGCAGATCTCCCTGGTGGTGGATCGCCGGCAGGATGCCCAGAGTGAGGCGGCGGTGCAGGTAAGTGTTTATATGGCCTTCTCCAAGGGCGACAAGCTGGAGCACGTGATCCAAAAGGCGACTGAATTGGGCGCTTTTGAGATCGTTGCTTTTCCCTCTGCCCGGTGCGTGTCCCGTCCCGATGAAAAGAGTCTGAAAAAGAAGCTGGAGCGGTGGCAGAAGATCGCCGCCTCTGCGGCGGAGCAGTCCGGTCGGGGGATCATTCCGGCTGTGGTGACCCTTTCCAGCTACGCCGAGGCGGTGAAACGGGCTGCCCAGGTGGATAAGGCGATTTTGTTTTACGAAAATGAGCAGGCGGTGACTCTGAAAATGAGCCTACAGACTGGGGAATACAAAACTGTCAGCCTGCTTACCGGCCCGGAGGGTGGTCTGGAACCTGCTGAGGTGGAAAAAGCCCGTCAGGCAGGATTGGATATCTGCACCTTGGGCAAGCGGATCCTCCGGTGCGAAACCGCTCCGCTGTGCGCACTGTCTGCTGTGATGTACCATGTGGGGGAATTTTAGTGCAAGAAGCCGGTCTTGTGACCGGCTTCTTACACTGTTGAAACCCGATTGCGCCGATAAATGATTGTTTATATTAGTAACCCCATCGTAGGGCGAGGGCACGCCCTCCCCGTCTGCGGCTGTAAGCCGCAGAGCGCCGCTTGCGGCGCAAGGGCTCCCTTGTGCAAAGGGAGCTGTCGAAAATCGGCTCTTCGAAACCGATTTTTGACTGAGGGATTGTTTGCTGTTACCCAATAATTTTCTGTTTTTCAATTGATGTCGTGTTACAATCCCTCCGACCTCGCTTACGCTCGGCCACCTCCCTTTGCACAAGGGAGGCGTTCGCCTTCGGCGACGGC
>JAZNRS010000079.1:0-51220 GCA_045590815.1 Faecousia sp. | reverse complement strand
GCACTCCGAATTCGGAGTGCTTTTCTGTATTTCAAAATACAGCCTATGGCAAATTTTGCAAGCGGAAATTGTTAATTTTGTTTTTAGAAGCGGTTAAATATTGTAAAAATGGCTAAAAAATAAGAAAAAAAGGATTTTTATTATCCAAATTGCCGAATTGACAGAATTTGGAACAAGGAGTATAATGGTGGCATTGTGACGGGAGGTTTTTGAAGTGGAACTGACTAGAAGTGAACTGGAAATCATGGATGTACTTTGGGCAGCTGAGCAGCCGCTGTCCCGTTCGGATGTTTTGGAACAATCCCAGGAGAAAAGCTGGAAGGACAGCTCTATCCATATTCTGCTTAACGGCATGCTGCAGAAGGGCGTGATTCGGGAGGCGGGCTTTGTCAAGCGCAGCAAGACCTACGGCCGTACCTTCGAGCCCACCCTCACCAGAGAGCAGTACTATGCTGCTACGGTTCTTTCCCGCAAGCATAAGCCTTCTGTGGCTGGCCTGATCGAGGCCCTGCTTCGTCACGAGAAACTTGCAGAGGAAGAGCTGCAGCAGATCAAGAAGCTGGTAAACGAAATGTAAGCAACCTACCCGCCCCCGGTGTCTGCCCGATACCGGGGTTTTGCCATACCGTAGGAGCGATTCACGAATCGCCCTTTTCCTGATGCTAGTGAAATACTGGTAAGTTGCTGCGGTTTCTTTACAAAGTGAAATTGGTGTGATAAAATAGGGGAAACAAGGAGAGGGGGACGAAAATGCCGGATGTATGGATGCTGATCGATGCATTGGAACGGGGAGAAACTCTCTGCGAAGCGGATTTTCAGACCCTGCTTACGGAGCGCTGTGATGAAGTCGCCAAGGTTTTGCGTGAAAAGGCGGACTGCGTTCGAAAGTCAGTATACGGCGACCAGGTTTTCGTCCGTGGGTTGATCGAATTCACAAACTTTTGTAAAAATGATTGCTATTATTGCGGTCTGCGCCGATCCAATCGATGCGCAGAGCGGTATCGGTTGGCGGAAGCGGAAATACTGGAGTGTTGTCAAATCGGTTACGACCTGGGCTTTCGAACCTTTGTCCTCCAGGGCGGTGAGGATCCCGGGTATTCCCCGGATAGAATTGCCGCTTTGGTATATGCCATCAAAAAACAATGGCCGGAATGCGCTGTGACCCTTTCGGTGGGGGAGTATCCCCGTGCGGTATACCAAAGCTGGTTTGATGCCGGTGCGGATCGGTATCTTCTGCGGCATGAAACCGCAGATCCCGAGCATTATCGGTTGCTCCATCCTCAAAAGCAAAGCCTTGCTGCCCGTATGGATTGCCTGCAAAATTTGAAAGACATTGGCTACCAGGTGGGCTGCGGATTTATGGTTGGCTCACCGGGGCAGACGATGGCACATCTTGCAAAGGATTTGGCATTTTTGCAAACTTTCAGACCCCATATGGTGGGCATCGGTCCCTTTATTCCACATAAGGATACGCCTTTTGGCGCTGAAACTGCCGGTTCGGCGGAGCTGACGGCATATTTGCTGTCCATTGTCCGACTAATGCTTCCGGAGGTTCTGCTGCCTGCCACCACGGCGCTGGGAACAGTCCATCCTAAGGGACGGAAAATGGGCTTCCAGTCCGGTGCCAATGTGTGTATGCCCAACCTTTCCCCCGGCAATGTTCGGGAGAAATACACTCTTTACGACAATAAGCTGTCCTCCGGTGCGGAGGCAGCGGAGTGCCTTGCGCAGCTTGGCGCACAGATAGAATCCGCCGGATATCGGCTGTCCATGGACCGTGGCGACCATGTCCGGATGAAAGGAAACACCGGTTATGTATAACCCCAGATCCTCCAAAGCGGAGGAATTTATCGACCATCAGGAAATATTGGATACCCTGGCTTATGCGGATGCCCATAAGACGGATGCGGCGCTGATCGATTCCATTTTGGAAAAGGCACGGCAGATGAAGGGACTAAGCCATCGGGAAGCTTCCGTGCTGCTGTCCTGTGAATTGGAGGACAGAAATCAGCAGATCTACGCCCTGGCACGGCGGATCAAGGAGAAATTCTACGGCAGTCGCATCGTCATGTTTGCGCCGCTGTATTTGTCCAATTATTGCGTAAATGGTTGCGTTTATTGCCCATATCACAAGAAAAACACCCATATTCCCCGAAAAAAACTTACCCAGGATGAGATTCGGGCGGAAGTGGTCGCTTTGCAGGACATGGGTCACAAGCGCCTTGCCCTGGAGGCCGGGGAAGACCCGGTGAACAACCCCCTGGAGTATATTTTGGAGTCCATTGAGACAATCTATTCCATCAAACACAAAAACGGCGCCATCCGCCGGGTGAATGTGAATATTGCGGCGACCTCGGTGGAGAATTACCGCCGGCTGAAGGATGCTGGGATCGGCACCTATATTCTTTTCCAGGAAACCTATCACAAGGAAAGCTACGAAAAGCTCCATCCCACCGGCCCGAAAAGCAATTACGCCTACCACACGGAAGCCCATGATCGGGCGATGGAGGCAGGCATTGATGATGTGGGACTGGGTGTACTGTTTGGTTTGGAGCTGTACCGCTACGAGCTGGCAGGTCTATTGATGCACGCAGAGCACCTGGAGGCGGTTTTTGGTGTGGGCCCCCATACCATCAGCGTCCCCCGGATCTGCCCCGGTGACGATGTGGATCCCGGTGCCTTTGACAACGGCATTTTCGACGATGTGTTTGCCAAGATCGTGGCTGTGATTCGGGTGGCTGTGCCCTACACCGGGATGATCATTTCCACCAGGGAGAGTCCTGCGGTGCGTCAACGGCTGCTGAATTTGGGCATTTCTCAAATTTCCGGCGGTTCCCGTACCAGCGTGGGAGGCTATACCCGTCCGGAGCAGGATACTGCCCAGTTTGACCTTTCCGATCATCGGACATTGGATGAGGTAGTGCGCTGGCTTATGGAGCTGGAGCATATTCCGTCTTTTTGCACCGCCTGCTATCGGGAAGGACGTACCGGCGATCGGTTTATGTCTCTGTGCAAGTCCGGACAGATCAACAATTGCTGTCTGCCCAATGCGCTGATGACCCTGCAGGAATATTTGATGGACTATGCTTCTGCCGAAACCAAAAGCATTGGCGAGGCGCTGATCACAAAAGAAATCGAGAATATTCCCCGAGAGAAAACCAAGGAAATCGTACTGCGTCAGCTGGCGCTGATCCGATCTGGACAGCGGGATTTCCGTTTTTAAGGAGGCATTATGGCCCAATTGAATGAAACGCCCTCCGGTCAGCGGAAGGTGATCGCCCTGTTCGGTCGGCGGAATGCGGGAAAATCCAGCCTGCTCAATGCCATTACGGGTCAAAATGTGGCGCTGGTGTCGGATGTGAAGGGCACCACCACCGATCCGGTGTTCAAAGCCATGGAGCTGTTGCCCCTGGGCCCGGTTCAATTCATTGATACCCCCGGTATCGATGATGAAGGCGAACTGGGACAGCTTCGGGTGGTACGCACCATGCAGATCCTGAATAAGACCGATATTGCGCTGCTGGTTACGGATCTTGAGGCGCTGCGTCCGGAAGAGGAAGCATTGATCCAACGGCTTGAAGCCCTGGGGATCCCGTATTTGGTGGTTCACAGCAAGGCGGATCTGCATCCCGGTGATGACGGCATATGGGTCAGCGCCGCCACCGGCGAGGGGATCAATGATCTTCGCCGCCGTATTGGGAATATGAAATTGGATGCAAAAGAGCCGCCGTTGGTGTCGAATCTGGTGAAAGCCGGCGAGCTGGCGGTGTTGGTTGTGCCCATAGACAAGGCTGCGCCCAAGGGACGGCTGATCCTGCCGCAGCAGCAGGTGATCCGGGAGCTTTTGGACAATGGCGCCATGGTTGCGGTTTGCCGGGATACGGAGCTGCAGGACACTCTGGAGAAGCTGGCAGTGCCGCCAAAGCTGGTGATCACAGACAGCCAGGTGTTCGGGAAGGTCAACGCAATTGTGCCGGAGTCGGTGCCGTTAACGTCCTTTTCCATTTTGATGGCTCGGTATAAGGGTAATCTGTCTTTGCTCGTTACAGGTGCTTCTGCTGTAGATCATCTGCAAAATGGAGATAAAGTGCTGATCGCAGAGGGCTGTACCCATCACCGGCAATGTGATGACATCGGCACGGTGAAGCTGCCCAATTGGATCCGCAAGCACACCGGTGCGGAGCCGGAATTCCATTTTTGCTCCGGTGGGGATTTCCCGGAGGATTTGCGTCCGTATAAAATGGTCATTCATTGTGGAGGCTGTATGCTGACCCGGCGTGAAATGGGGCGCCGCTTGTCCCAATGCAAAGGGCAGGGGATCCCTGTGACCAATTATGGGGTGCTCATCGCATATTTGAATGGGATTTTGACAAGGACTTTGACGCCTTTTGTGGTAAATAATTAATTGCAACGCTAACGTATGGCTGGGGCATGCCCCAGCCGTGTCGCCCCTATGGGGCGACAGCTTCGTACTGCGCTTTCGGCGATGCGCAAAACTTAGGGGATTGCCACGTCAGTGTGCGCACTGGCTCGCAATGACATAATTGTATTTTTCACAACAAGAAAACACCGGCGTGCTTATGCACGCCGGTATTTGTTATTCTTCATTCTTTGCGAATTTACCCTTGCGGTTGCGGACGGTCTTTTCCAGCACGATGATGCCGATGAATATCGCCGCACAGCTGATGGACGCGATCAAACCAAAGGTAAATGCCTTATTGCGGTAAATAAAGGTGATCTCATGGGTGCCTTCGGTCAGCTCTACGCCGATCATGGCTTCGCCGGTGAGCTTGATCTCGGCAGGCTCGCCGTCCACCAAAACACGCCAGTTGCCATCGTTGCACACGGAGGTGTACAGATAGCCGTCCCGGTTGCAGTCGATGGTGCCTTCGATCCGGGTATTGGAGAATTCGGTGAGCTCCATGGTGGATGCATTCAGCACATCATAGCCCTTACGGAAGGTGGATTCGACCAAAATTGCCGCACGGGAGGCAATAGAACCGGATTCATTGCTCTTGCAGGTGACATCCATTCTGATCTCGTCGCCGGGGTAGACCTCGCTTACTGCGATGGTCTGATCCATATTGAAGGTTTCGGTGAACAGCTCCTGGTCGTTCAAGTAGACCTTGTAGGTGTTCTGCTTGGGCATGTGCAGCTCCAGGCACAGCAGACCCTTGCCGTTGGCCACATAGGTGTAGCTGACCGTACCGGCTTCATCACCGGTCTTGTAGGATACCAGTCCGGTGTCGGTGATCTTGCTCATGGTCGTATTATCGGTTGCTTCGATGGTCAGCATATTGTTGCTGACGTTCCACCAAACTTTATCCTCAATGCCGGTAGCTGCTGTGAAAAGCATATTTTGGAATTCAAAATCATGGATATCGTAATCAAATTCCAGCTCTGCCAGTTCGTTCTCCGCCAGGAAGCCCAGGGGCAGGTACGCATTGTTTTTCAGCAGATAGGCGTTGTTGAAGCTGTGGACGGTGTCGAAATAGGGGTTGTTTTCCACATTTCCGTCCCGTTCGATCATATACTTCAAATTCAGGAACAGATTGCTCACCGGGGAGCCTTCCTCGAACACATAGCTGTTGTTGCCGCCCTTGGCGCTGTAGCCCAGGGTGCGCATGAAGTCGGTCACCTTGACGTTGGCGGAGCTGGTGAAGGTGGTGATGCCGTGATAGCCGTTCAGACTGCCGTCGTTCAGAGTCTGACTATGGGTGACCTCAGCACGGTAGAACAGCTCGTTGCGCTCTTTGTACTTCATATAATTGATGGCGGCAGAGGTACCCAGATCGTTTTTGGGGAAATTGGTGATGTTAGTGCGGGGGAATTCAAAGGAAAAGTTCACCGTATTCAGAATCAGCTCCGCCATCATAATGCCGGTGAAGACCAGGGTGATCACACGCTTGCGCAGCTGAGCAGATTTTGCCCGCTTTTCCGGGGACAAAAGCGCTTCTGCCGGTGCGGAGAGCTTCCGCTCGATGATAAGAAACAGGAAAAATCCGATATACAGCAGCAGGAAAGCAAAATTGAATGCCAAATAGGTGAAGCTGAAATTGCCGGCGCACAGCAGGATGCCGGCGCTGAGTACCCCTGCCACGATGGGCTGCCACAGCTTGAAGGAATCCCGCATCAGCCAAGTGCGGTACGCCATGTACAGCATCACAAAGCTGAAGATGAAGCTGAAGCGGTAGGGGATCATGTTGGGGAAGTGGAAGCCGTGCCAGATATAGTCCAGTTGACGGATGATGAAGCTCAGCATCAAAAACAGGATCATACCTGCAGAGCAGAGCTTGTCCCGGAGCTTCACATCCTTGGCGGTGAGGAACAAAAATGCCATACCGATGGTGCCGACGCCGCAGTACAGATTGGGCAGACCTTCTTTAAAGGAGGGGGTCAGTGCACCGCCCATGTTACCGGCGACCTGCCGCATGGAATCCAGCAGCAGCCATGCGGCCTGTCCGATGGCGGCGAAGAAGCTGCCGGCAATGGCAGAGATGCTTGCGCCGGAGGAAAGGGCATTGGTGAATTCCTTCCAGGTGTTGTTGACCTGGGCATAATCGCTGTATTCCTGGATGTTGATGGCGAAGCCGGTGGGGAATTCGTTGGAAACAGAATAGGTGTTTTGCAACGCCGCCAGGGCAGGCATTGTGATGAACAGGGTCATGCCAAGGGCCAAAACGGTGAAAACACCGATGCGCAGGAAATCACGGCAAAGCTCCGTGATGCTCTCGCAGCGGCAGATCTGATAGCAAATGAAGATCAGCAGCACAAAGATGCATACGAAGAAACCGATATAGTAGTTGATCGCCACGGCGAGGAACAGCGCAATCGTGTAAAGAATATACTTCTTATCCCGCAGCAGACGGACAGTTCCCAGTACCACCAGAGGCAGCAGCGCAAAGGTGTCCAGCCACATGATGTTCCACAGATAGCCGGTCACCCAGGCGCACAGGGCATAGAAGCCGCCGAACAGGGCGATGGAAACATCATTTTTCTGGAAGGTATGCCGCAGGAAAATGGCAAAGAAGAAACCGGCGAAGCCCAGCTTGATGGGCACCAGCATGGCGAAATACTCCAGCGTCCAGCCGTCGGGCACAAAAACGCTGAACCAGTTGAGCGGGGAGCCCAGGTAATAGGCGATCAGACCCAAAAAGTCCACGCCCATGCCGGTATCCCAGCAGTACAGCAGCGAATCACCGTTGCGCAGCGCATTGCGGAAGGATAGGAAGAAGGGATAATACTGATGGTATTCATCACAGTACAAAATGGCGTAATTCTCGCCGAAGGGTACGCAATCCTTCGCAAAAAGCGCAGCCAGCATACCGAGAAAGGGAATCAAAAATGCCAGCAGATAATACTTCCAGGTGAATTTTTTGTTGACCTCTTTCAGCTTGGCGACGTGCTTTTGATTATTTATCTTTGGAATTTTCATGGAACAACCCCCGAAAATGAACATAAAGTTGATATATTAATTACCTAGCCTTTAATATAACACATTTCCTATATAAGGTAAAGTAAAATATGTGTGAATAAATAAAAAACGGCGTCCCCTGGATGGTGGGCGATGAGGTGGGGATTGAAATGATCCGGCGTTCGTCAGAACGCCGGATAACTGGTTATTCAGATTCTTCTGTAACTGTGCCCACGGGGGTGTAGGCGACCACCACGCCAAGCTCCTTCAGCCTGGCAACATTGGTAACGCCGGTGGCAAGGACCCGGACCTCCATCAGCTTGTTGCAGGTGCTCAGACAATCCACAGAGGTGATTCCTGCGTTATTGTCCATATAGACCTTGTTCAGCTGGGCAAGCTCCTTCAGCTGTTCCAGAGAGGACAGCTGATTGTTTGTGCCGTCAATGATGACCAGGTCGCTGTCCTTGGAGAATTCCGGCAGAGCAGTGACTTGATTGTGGGCAAAATAGAGGCTTTGCAGCTTGCTTAGCGTCTTGAATGCGGTGATGTCGGTAATGGCGTTGTAGGACAGCTCCAGCTCCGTCAGCGCTGTGTTTGCGCCCAGGCAGCTCACATCCATCAGCTGATTATGGGGGGCATACAAATGGGTCAGCCCGGACAGCTGCTCAATGCCGCTCAGAGAGGTGACGGCGTTGTTCTGCATGTAGATGCGGGTCAGCTTGGTGCAGCCGGCCAGGGGAGATACAGAGGTAACGGTGTTGTAGGAGAAATCCAGCCAGCTCAGCTTGGTCAGATCCTTCAGCATGGAAAGATCAGAGATGGCATTGTGGCTCAGATTCAGATATTCCAGCTCACGCATATCCTTCAGCGGTGTCAGATCCCGAACGGCGTTGTTGTTTAGATCCAGGTGGATGAGCTTCGTGCAGCCGGCGAGATTTTCGATGGCGGAAATGCCGCAGCCGGCGATGGTCAGATATTTCAACTCAGGCAGCTTGCCGATGATCTCCAGGTGCTCGGTGGTGAGGTCGGTGTTCAGAATCACCAGCTCGGACAGAACATTCAGCTTGCTCAGCGGCTCATAGGATTCAAAGTCCACCTCGGAAATGGTCAGCTTCTCCAGAAAACGCAGGTGGGCAAGATCGTTCAGCGACTGGGCTTGCGCCGGGATCTCCAGCTCAGTCAGCTGCCACAGCTCGTTGGTATAGAAAACGTGGTCAGCTTCAAAGCCCAGAGCCTCACGCACGGCGGCATCTATGGCAGGATCCTCCAAAGTGACTTCCTCCACCACGTCGATGACGATGTAGCTCAAGGTCAGCAGCGGACTGACAAGACCGTTGTCACCGATCACCACCGCCTGGATGGTGTTTTGACCGCTGGTAAGCTGGATGGGCTTGCGGTAGGGATTCTTGGCAGTGGGGAAGCTGGTGCTGGTGCTGTAGCAGATGGTGCCGCTTTCGGCGGAGAGGGGGACTTCAATATAGTCGTTGTAGGAGCCTTGCTCCGGATAGCCGGTGGGGACCGCAGGACGCATCTCATCCAACTCTGCCTTGATCTGGGGATCGGAGATGTTGTTGAGCATGTTCACCGCGTCCAACAGCTTGGATTGCTCCACATAGGTCTTGCACAGAGCGATGTAAAGCTGGGCGCTGCCGCCGTCGGAGATGGCGTTGGAGAGGGTATACTCAGCCTTGGTGTAGTTGCCCGTCAGCTTGTACTGCTCAGCAAGCTCGATGGCGACGGTTTCGTCTTCGTCGGATTGGCGGTATGCCCAGTCGTAGAAGAATGTGGAAAGACGGTGATTGCCCTTATCCTCGGCTCTGCGGGCGCAGGAGATCAAAATATCCTGGGTGAACCCACGGTCGTATTGGATAAAGTACCACACGGCGCTGATCACAATGGCTAACGCCAGTAAGATCGGTACAATGATCTTTAATGCTTTTTTCATGGCCATACTCCAATCGGGTAATATCTAAAAATAATTATACTCGCAGAGTAAAACGATGTCAAGAAAAGTCGACAAAATCTCTGTGTCAGAATTTACCGGTTCGGCATTCTTTCCGGCTCGGGCGGATACAATGTCACAGAGGTGTTGTACATGAAGAAGATATTGGCGCAAATTCTGCAGGCGGTGATGTTTGGTTCGGTGGTTCCCGGGATGATGTTTTCCTTGAACCAGCCCACCGTTGCGCCGTCAGAGAAGCCCGTTACCCAGTCACAGGAGCAAAACCAGGAAGCGCAAGCCGTACCGAAGCAGACCATGATCCCGGTGCTGAAGGATGGGGAAGTGGAACAAATGGAGCTGGAAAGCTATGTTTGCCGGGTGGTTCTTGGGGAAATAGGCACCGGATTTGAGCCAGAGGCCATTAAAGCCCAGGCTGTGGCGACCCGGACATACACTCTCCGGTGCGTGGAAAAGGGAAACAAGCATCCCCAGGGTGCGGTGTGCACCGATCACCGTTGCTGCCAGGCCTATCGGGAGCCGGAGGACTATTTACAATCCGGCGGAACGGAAACGGGGCTGGACAAGCTGTATGATGCGGTGGAGCAGACCCGTGGGCAGGTGCTGTATTATGAGGATGCCTTGATCAACGCCACATATTTCGCCAGCTCCGGGGGGATGACGGAGGATGCGGCGGCGGTTTGGGGTGCGGCATATCCCTATTTGCAGTCGGTGGAAAGTCCCGGGGAGGAGGACTGCGGATATTACGGTAATTCGGTGCGCTTTACCCCAAAGGAGCTGCAGGACAAGCTGGGGGTTACATTGAATGGAGATCCAACCGCATGGTTTGGGATGGCCACCTATACAGACAGCGGCGGCGTGGCGCTGATCCGAATTGGCGGCAAGCTGTACACCGGCGTGGAGGTGCGAAGTCTGCTGGGGCTGCGCTCTACCATGTTTTCCGTGGAAACTACAGCGGATACCATCGTGTTTACCACCAACGGATACGGTCATCGGGTGGGCATGAGTCAGCACGGTGCCGATGCCATGGCAGTGAGTGGAAGCGGTTATGCTGAGATCCTTGCCCATTATTATCGGGGAACGGAGCTGAAAGCCTATCAACCGGATTGACAAAGGGGGATTTTTCGGTTAAAATACTCCCAAATTATCATTTTGGAGGACAAGACATTGCCGATCCAGATACCCAACGACCTGCCTGCCACTGAGGTGCTGCTGCAGGAGAATATTTTCGTCATGACCCAGACCAGAGCGGTGAGCCAGGATATCCGTCCCCTGGAGATCGTTCTGCTGAATCTGATGCCCACCAAGATCGCCACGGAAACCCAGTTTTCCCGTCTGCTGGGCAACACCCCTCTGCAGGTGCGGCTGGAGCTGATGCACACCGTGACCCACCGTGCGAAGAACGTTTCTCAGGATCACTTGATCAGCTTCTACAAGAGCTTCGACGAGCTGAAGGACCGGAAGTTTGACGGCATGGTCATCACCGGTGCGCCGGTGGAGATGATGGAATTCGAGGACGTGGACTACTGGCCGGAGCTGAAGGAAATTATGGAGTGGAGCAAGACCAACGTCCACAGCACCCTGCACATCTGCTGGGGCGCTCAGGCTGGTCTGTATTACCACTACGGTATCCAGAAACGCCCTCTTCCCGAGAAACTCTTTGGCGTATTCGAGCATCAGGCGGACTATAAGCGCTCTATTCTGATGCGTGGCTTCGACGATAAGTTCTGGGTGCCCCATTCCCGACACACTACCGTTGACCGGGCGGATATTGAGGCGGTTCCGGAGCTGAAGATCCTGGCATCCTCTGAGCAGGCCGGTGTCTATGCGGTGATGAGCAAGGGCGGTCGGCAGATCTTCATCACCGGGCACTCGGAGTACGATCCGCTGACGCTGAAGGGCGAGTATGAGCGGGATAAGAATTTGGGTCTGCCCATCAAGCCTCCTGCCAACTATTTCCCCAATGATGACGATACCCAGGATCCTATTGTTCGTTGGAGAAGCAGTGCCAATCTGCTGTTCAGCAACTGGCTGAATTATTTCGTGTATCAGACCACGCCCTATGATCTGAAGTCCATCGGCAAAGAATAAAATAACTGTCATTGCGAACCAGCGCACACACTGGCTCGGAATGACAGTTTTTTTGTCAAATAATGTTGCAAAACGCATAAAAGTATGTTATAATCCATACATTGATTTGTGCAATTAACCCGAGGAGGCGATAATATGAAACTGCGAATCGATGGAAAATGGATCGAGCCTGCTCCTGGGCAAAGCCTGCGGGAAATGGTCGTGCAGCTTGGCATGGAGGATGCGCTGCTCTCGAAACGGCCCTTGGCGGCGCGGATCGCCGGCGAGGTGTTTACGTTGAATTATATCCCCCTGCGCATCAAGGATGCGGCAGGGGAGCAGATCAATACCCGCACCGCTATGGCTGCCTCCGGCGGTGAGATCTCTTTGCTGCGATATTCGGATCCTGCCGGTAAGGATGCCTATGTGCGCACCGCTCAGTTTGTGATGTTTTTGGCGCTGAGCCGTCTGTGGCCTAAGTCCCGGGCGAAAATGAGCTGCACCCTGGGTTCTGGTCTATTCGTGGCGGTGGATGCGGCGGATTTTTCAGCGGAAGCCTTAAAAGAAAAGATTTCTCAGCTGGTGAAAGCGGATATTCCGCTTCTGCGCCGCCGGGTGCAGACCCAGGATGCCATCGCATATTTTGAGCAACACGGGCAAATGGATAAAGCTGACCTGCTCCGCTGGCGCATCCAGCCTTATTTTGATGAGTATGCATACGGGGACTTCCGGGACTATTATTACGGTGAGATGATGCCCTCCACGGGTTATCTGTCTACCTGGGATGTCCGGGCTGCCCAGGGGGGATTTATCTTCCTGTTCCCGGATGACCGGAATCCGGATGCGGTGGGCGATTATCAGCACATGCCCCATTTCTTCAGTGTGTTTTCCGAGGGAGAGCGCTGGGGTCAGCTGATGGAGTGTCAGACTGTTGCGGACTTGAACCGGTTGGTGGACAGCGGACGGATCCGGGAGCTGATCCGGGTCAATGAAGCGCTCCACGAGAAGCGGTATTCCCAGGTGGCGGACATGGTTTGTCAGCGTGGTGTAAAGGCTGTGATGCTGGCAGGTCCCAGCTCCTCCGGAAAGACCACCTCTGCCAACCGTTTGGCAACGCAGCTGCGTGTCCACGGCAAAAAGCCGGTGCTCATGAGCCTGGATGATTATTACTTAGACCGGGATCAGATCGCCCCCGGACCGGATGGTAAGCTGGATCTGGAGCACATCAACACCATCGACACAGATCTGTTCCGTCAGCAGATCGGACAGCTGCTGAACGGGGAAGAGGTGGAGCTGCCCAGCTTCAGCTTCAAAAAAGGTCGCCGGGAATGGCATGGACACCGCCTGCGGCTTCATGCGGATTCTGTGATCATTGTGGAGGGACTTCATGCCCTGAACCCGGTGCTGCAGCCGGAGGGGATCGACGGGAATCTGATTTTCCGGCTGTATGTCAGTCCGCTGCTGCCGCTGAATCTGGACGATCATAATCGGATCCCCACCAGTTACCTGCGGCTGCTGCGTCGCACGGTTCGGGATTATGAGACCCGTGGCTCGTCCGTGCAGCACACCATGGGTATGTGGGACAGCGTCCGCCGTGGCGAAAAGCGGTGGATCTTCCCGTACCAGGAAAATGCAGACGTGATCTTCAACAGCTCAACGCTCTATGAGCTGGCGGTGCTGAAAAAGCATATTTATCCGCTGCTGACAGCGGTGCAGCCCGAGGATCCCTGGTATGACGAGGTCCGGGGCGTGGTGAAGATCCTCAACTATGTCCATGAGGCGGACGTGGATGATGAGATCCCGCCCACCAGCCTTGTCAGGGAATTCATCGGTGGCAATACATTTTATCGATAAAACTATGTCGTAGGGGCCGATGCCTACATCGGCCCCAGACGATGACTAATGTACATAGGGCCGATGTGGGCATCGGCCCCTACGCGAGGACTGTCATTGCGAACCAGTGCGCACACTGGCTCGGAATGACAGTATTCTTTTGGTTTCAATTTGCAGATATCTGGTTAAAATGCTTGCATAAATGCCGCAAAGATGTTATAATGTTTCCAATCATGAGCATTTTTTCGCGAGGAGAACTGAGTATTGGAGCCGCAATATCGTCTGGAGGGTATCGTCAGGACCCGCAGCGAGGAAATGGAGGACTTTGAGGGTCCTCTGGATGTGATTTTCCTGCTGTTAAGTAAAAACAAAATAGAGATCCAGGACGTGTCCATTACGGCTATTTTGGAGCAGTACTTGGCGTATCTGGAGGAAATGAAGCGGCTGGATATGGAGATCGCCAGTGAGTTTATCACCATGGCATCCCATTTGATGCTGATCAAGACCAAGATGCTCCTGTCCGCCGCAGAGCAGGCGGAAGCCCAGACAGAGCTGGATCTGCTGCGGCAGTCCCTGGTGGAACGCCAGCGGAAGGAAGCCATGGAGCAGCTTCGTATTGCCATCAGCGCATTGGAGCCCCGCAACGAGATCGGGCGGTGTCTGTTTACCAAGGAGCCGGAGCCGCTGCGCCGTGACCAAACCTACCGCTACCGCCATGAGCCGGTGGATCTGCTGAAGGCGCTGGACAATATTTCGGAGCGCAATCAGCGAGCTTTGCCGCCGCCGACGGTGAATTTCATGGGCATCGTGGGCAAGGAGCCCTATCCCGTGACCAAAAAGGCCGGTGAGGTGCTGCGTCAGCTGGTGCTTCGGGGGGTGGAGCGGCTGAAAAATCTGTTCCGGGGCAATCGCACCCGCTCGGAGGTGGGCGCCACCTTCCTGGCGATCCTGGAGCTTTGCAAGACCAATTCTGTTTCTTTGGAAGACGATGTCAACGGTGAGAACCCCAACGTCCGTCTTTTGGATAAGGAAAAACATGTGCAGGAGGTGACCTGATGGAACAAAGTGAATTGCAGCGTGCCATTGAGGCCATCCTCTTTGCCGCCGGCGAGCGCATTGAAATCTCCCGGCTGGCTATGGCGCTGGAGGCCGACGAAAAGGATATCGAGGCAGCGGCGGACGCCCTGGCAGGTGTGCTGGCTTATGAGCGCCGGGGCATTCGGATCCTGAAGCTGGACAAGGGCTACCAAATGGTGTCCTCCGGTGAGATGGCTGATTTCGTGACCAAGGCACTGGAGACCCGGAAGCCGCCAAAGCTGTCTGCCTCCCAGTTGGAGGCGCTGACCATTATTGCTTACTATCAGCCGGCGACTAAGGCCATGGTGGAGCAGATCCGCGGCGTGGACAGCTCCTATTCGGTAGGCGCTCTGATGAATAAGAAGCTCATTGAAGAGGCAGGACGTTTGAACGTGCCCGGTCGTCCCATCCAGTACCGCACCACACCGGATTTCCTGCGTACTTTCGGTCTGGAGTCGTTGGAGGAGCTGCCTCCCATCGAAAAAATCAATTTCGGTGAACCCATCCAGGAGGTCATCCAGGAAGTGATCGAAGAGCCTGCAGCTCAGGAGGAAGCCTGATGTGGTGGCTGTGGGTCATTTTGGGACTGATTTTCGGCCCCATGGTGATCGTGGGACTGATTCTGCTGATCCCCGTTGGACTGGATATTGTGTATAACGTGGACGGACTGAAGGCGTGGGTCTATTGGGGTTCGTACCGTGCTATGCTTTATCCGGATCGTAAGGGTAATGCTTTCATTGAGGAAACCGGCAGAAAACTGGTGGACAAGACTACGGACATGACCACCAAGGCCATCAAAGCGGTCAAAGAAGAAGGCGGCGGCTTTGATGAATTTATTCCCTTGCTGAAGATCGTTTTGGGCTTCTTCGGCGACCTTTTCCGGAAAGTCCGGCTGAAGCATTTGCAAATGCGGCTGATCATGGCGTCCTCGGATCCCTGCAAGACGGCGATGTCCTACGGACGTGCCTGGACGGCGTTGGGTAATCTGATGCCCGTGCTGGAAGAGGTATTCTATATTAATAAACGGGATGTGGGTGTGGATTGCGATTTTCTGTCCACGGAAACCCGGATCTTCGTGAGATTTGACGCAAAACTTTCCCTTGGGCGCTTCCTGCTGCTGTTGTTTACCCATGCGTACAAGGCAGTTGTGGAGCTTGACAAACTTACCAATCAAAATGAAGGCGGTGCTGAAAATGAGCGAAAAACTTCCTAATATGCTGGAAAATACCATCCAAAAGATCCGTGAGCTGGTGGACATCAACTCTGTCATCGGCGAGCAGATCGTCACCCCTGACGGAACCACCATTATCCCTATTTCCAAGGTCAGCGTGGGCTTCGCCGGCGGCGGCTCGGATTTTGTTTCCAAGAACGTGAATAAGTACGAAAATCCTTTCGGCGGCGGTGTCGGCGGCGGTGTCAATGTGACTCCCATCGCTTTTTTGGTGGTCAAGGACGGTAACGTCCGCATGATCCCCGTAGCAACCCCTGCCAATACCACGGCAGACCGCATCGTGGAGATGGTTCCCGACGTTTTGGATAAGATCACCGGCTTCATCGACGAGCAGGTGGAAAAGAAAAAGAAGTCAGAATAAAAATCTTCTTCCGGCGGATACTATTGCCGGGTGAGGAAAATGAAACGATTTTTTCTGGGTGCGGCAGCTATATTCATGGCTGCCGCCCTGCTATCTTCGGTGCAGGCGTATGCCATCAGTGCGCAGAAGGCGATCCTGGTGGATGGAACCACCGGGCGTGTTCTCTATGAAAACGATGCGGACAGCCAAAGTCTGGTGGCAAGCACCACCAAGATCATGACCGCATTGGTAATTTGCGAGCAATGCAATGTCCTGGATCGGATGCGGATCCCTAAGGAGGCCGTGGGCATCGAGGGCTCTTCCATGTATCTGAAGGAAGGGGAGGTGCTGACCCTGCAGGAGCTGCTGTACGGGCTGATGCTCAGCAGCGGCAACGATGCGGCGGTGGCGCTGGCGATCTACTGCGGCGGTACGGTGGAAGGCTTCGTGGGCATGATGAATGATAAAGCCCACGTTCTGGGCCTTAATAATACCCATTTTGCGAACCCCAATGGGCTGGACAGTCCCGGTCATTATTCCACGGCCCGGGATCTGGCGTTTTTGGCGGCTTACGCCATGAAAAATCCGATTTTTGCCCAGACTGTGTCCACCAAAACCATCACGATTGGTGATCGGGTGCTGCGAAATCACAATAAGCTGCTGTGGCAGGTGGATGGTGCGGATGGGGTAAAAACCGGCTATACCAAGGCGGCTGGGCGGATCTTGGTGTCCAGCGCATTTCGGGATGGGCGGCGGCTCATCGCTGTGACCATCAACGATGGGGATGACTGGAAGGATCATGGGACGTTGCTGAATGACGGCTTCTCCAGGTATTCGGTGTATCAAATCGTCACCGAAGGGGAGCCGGTTGGCTATCGCAGCATTATGGGCGGTACGGAATCCAAGGTAAAGCTGTTGGCAGCGGAGGATTTTTCCTATGCTCTGGCGGAGGATGAGCAGCCCTATCTGCGGCTGGCGGAGCCGGAATTTGCCTATGCGCCGGTGTCATCCGGGCAGGCGGCAGGCTTTGCTTATGTGTGCATTGGGGACACAGCAGTGGGGAAAATTCCGCTGATCTACGGGGAAACGGTGGAGCAGGAATCGCTCCCAAAGAAACATTTTTGGAAGCGATGGTTCGGAGGAAAGAAAAATGACGGAGCGCTTGCAAAAAATACTTGCATCCCGGGGGCTGTGCTCCCGGCGTAAGGCGGAGGAGTGGATCACCGCCGGGAGAGTCTGTGTCAACGGTGTCACAGCGGTTCTCGGTCAGTCCGCTGACCCGGATATGGATACCATCCAGCTGGACGGGAAACCGATTCCCGCCGGCGCTACATATGTGTATATCATGCTCCATAAGCCCCGTGGGTATGTGACTACCATGTCTGATGAGCAGGGTCGTCCCAACGTGACCCAGCTGGTGGATTGCGGCGCCCGGGTGTATCCCATCGGGCGGCTGGATATGGATTCGGAAGGCTTGCTTTTGCTGACAAATGACGGCGATTTTGCCAATCATTTGATGCATCCCAAGGCAGAAGTGGACAAAACCTATGAGGTTTGGGTGACAAAATATACCCCTGGCGGCGAGAAGCGTCTGCAGCGCCCCATCACCCTGGATGGCTATACCATCCGTCCGCCAAAGGTCAAGCTTCTGGCGGTGCAGGATGACCGGGCACGGCTGCATATCACCATCCATGAGGGGCGCAACCGGCAGGTTCGCAGGATGTGTGATGCCGCCGGAATGCACGTTACCAGACTGCGCAGAATTGCCGAGGGAAGTGTATCCCTGGGCGATCTGCAAAAGGGACAATGGCGGTATCTGACCGAGGCGGAGATCCTGGAGCTGAAAAAATAACTTGCAATTTTTGCCTCCTGCACTTGCAAAAGTGCAGGAGGTTTGCTATTATGAAAGAAAAATGCCAGGAGGGAGCTTATGGAAAACGATATTCTTTCCGCGTTGCAAGACAGCGCCATGTCCTTTTCCAAGGGTCAGCGGCGAATTGCTCAGTATATCCTCGATGAATACGATAAGGCGGCCTTTATGACCGCGGCAAAGCTGGGCAAGACTGTGGGGGTCTCCGAGTCTACGGTGGTGCGTTTTGCGGTGAGCCTGGGCTTTGACGGCTATCCCAGTATGCAAAAAGCCATGCAGGAGATGGTGCTCACAAGGCTGACCTCGGTACAGCGGTTGGAGTCTGCCAATGACCGGATCGGCGACAAGGATATTGTGTCCATGGTGCTCCAGTCCGATGCGGAGAAGCTGCGCCGTACCGATGAGACCCTCAACCGGGAGGACTTCCGCAAGGCGGTGGATGCCATCGTGAATGCCAAGCGGGTGTATATTATGGGCGTGCGCTCTACAGCGCCGCTGGCGAATTTTTTGGGCTATTATTTGCGGTATTTGTCCGATAATGTGTACATCGTCACTGTGTCTGGCGCCGGTGAAATGTTCGAGCATATCGCAGGTGTTAACGCAAACGACGCAGTGATTGCCTTTAGTTTTCCCCGGTACAGCACCACCACGGTCAAGGGCGCTCAGTATTGTGCCAGTGCCGGTGCCACGGTTATCGGCTTGACGGATTCCACCTTGTCGCCTTTGGCGCAGGTGTGCGACCATGTGCTCCTTGCCAAGAGCGATATGGTGTCCCTGGTGGATACCCTGGTTGCGCCCCTCAGCGTGGTCAATGCGCTGATCGTTGCGGTGTCTGCCCGTCGGGAAGCGGAATTGACCCGTCGGCTGGCATCTTTGGAGAATATTTGGGAAACCTATCATGTCTACGAAAAGCGGGATGAACACACATGAGATTTGACGGAATCGTCATTGGCGGCGGCCCTGCGGGGATGTTTGCTGCCATTACTGCCGCCCAAAGAGGGCAAAAGGTGCTGCTTTTGGAGCGAAATGACCGGCTGGGCAAGAAGCTGCTCATCACCGGCAAGGGTCGCTGCAACGTGACCAATGCCTGCGATGCCCGGGAGGTGTTGCAGAATGTGCCGAGAAATGGGCGTTTTCTGTTCAGCGCCATGGCGGCTTGTCCGCCGGATAAGGTGATGGAATTATTTGAAAAATGGGGCTGCCCATTAAAGATCGAGCGGGGCAACCGGGTGTTTCCCGTCAGCGATAAAAGTGCGTCTGTCCTGGAGGCGCTGCAAAAGGAAATGCGCCGCTGCGGCGTTACGGTGCGTACCGGTCGTGTCAGCAGGATCCTCACGGACGAGGGGAGTGCTGTGGGTGTTGTCCTTGGGCAGGAGAAAATCGCTTCGGATTGGGTGATTTTGGCCACCGGCGGCGTGTCCTATCCCACCACCGGCTCCACCGGCGATGGATATGAAATGACAAAAGACCTGGGGCATACGATCATCCAGCCGGAGGGCTCTCTGGTTCCCCTTGAAGCGGATGCGGACTGTGCCGAAATGCAGGGACTGAGCCTTCGGAATGTGTCTGTAAAACTACTGGATGCCAAGGGAAAAACCCTGTTTACCGACTTTGGCGAGCTGCTGTTTACTCATTTTGGCGTGTCCGGACCTACGGTGCTCAGCGCCAGCGCCCACCTCAAGGGAGAGGGCTGCCGTCTGCTGATCGATTTGAAGCCTGCGCTGGATGAAAGCAAGCTCAACGACCGGGTCCTCCGGGATCTTCAGATGTACAAGAATCGCTCCATGGAAAATGCGCTGACGGATCTGCTTCCAAGAAGCATGATCCCGGTGGTGCTGAAGCGGCTGAATATCGATCCTGCCCTGCAGGCGAATTCTCTGAATAAGCAGCAGCGCCGTGCTTTGGTGGAGCTGCTGAAGGCATTCCCGGTGAATATCACCGGAAAGCGTCCGGTGGCTGAGGCGATCATCACCTCCGGCGGCGTGAAGATATCCGAGATCGACCCGAAAACCATGCAGTCCAAACTGGTACCGGGGCTGTTCTTTGCCGGAGAGATCATCGATTGCGATGCCTATACCGGCGGCTTTAATTTGCAAATCGCCTGGGCGACCGCTTATGCCGCAGGTATGGCTGTCGTAAAATGAGCATTGACAAATCGGGCGTCTTGCTATAAAATACAGAGGTATCCATAAGAGAAACCTACGGAGGGATTAATTATGTACGAAAAATTGGTGGCCTATGCAGCCAAGCAGCTGGAAATCGACGCTTCCGAAATCAGCCCCGACAGCACCTTTGAGAGCCTGGGTATCGATTCTCTGGACATCGTTGAGATGATCATGGATCTGGAAACTGAGCTGGGCATCGAGCTGGAGATGGAAGACGAGAAGATCACTACCTTCCAGGAGCTGGCTGACTTCATCGACAATAAGGTCAACTAATCAATCAAATATGCCTTGTTAGGCTGACCGGCTTATAACAAGGTCGCACTAGTCGGGGAGATAGCGGTGCCCTGTTACCTGCAATCCGCTATAGCGGGGATGAATTCCCACACCCGGGCTTGTCTGAGTATCGTCTGGACCGCGTAAGTGGCGTTGATGGGACGGTCTTGCGCAACGGAAACCCGTGAACCATGTCAGGTGGGGAACCAAGCAGCATTAAGCGGATCTTTTCGTGTGCCGCGAGGCTGCCGTTCCTGAGTCGGCTGCGCGGTGGCCGGGTGTTCAGCAAGTTCAAATGTGGGTGTGCGATCTTGTTATGAGCCGGTCTTTTTATAGCAACCTCTCGATTATCGATTTCTGGCTGAACGCCGGTTCTTTTGCCCCAATGCTTCCTGAAAAAATCTTGAAATACACAAAGTATTCCTGCGATTTTTTCAGTTCGCCTTGTGACAAAATTCCTCGCCGTCAGCTCAGAAATTGCTGCTTTCGAGGTTGCATAGATGAATGAAAGGATGAGGCTAATGTCAACTTACCAAGCATTATATCGTAAATATCGGCCTCAGACTTTTGATGACGTTTCGGGGCAGATGGCGGTGACGCAGACCTTGAAGACCCAGCTGCGTACCGGGCATTTGAGTCATGCGTATCTGTTCACTGGCTCCCGGGGTACCGGTAAGACCAGCTGCGCCAAGATATTGGCGAAGGCGGTCAACTGCGAAAACCCCCAGGACGGCAACCCCTGCAATTGCTGCCCCAGCTGTAAGGCCATCGATTCCGGCTCCTGCATGGATGTGCTGGAGATCGATGCTGCCTCCAACAACGGCGTTGACAACGTCCGTGACCTCCGTGACGATGCTATCTACACGCCCTCCCAGGTGAAGATGCGTGTGTACATCATCGACGAGGTGCATATGCTGTCCATCTCGGCGTTCAATGCGCTGCTGAAGATCATTGAAGAGCCCCCGGAGCATCTGCTGTTCATTTTGGCGACCACGGAGCTGCACAAGGTACCGGCGACAATCCTGTCCCGGTGTCAGCGGTTCTCCTTCCGGCGGATCAGCCAGGAGGATATTGCGGCACGGCTGCAGTTCGTTGCCTACCAGGAAAATATCGACCTGGATGACAGCGCTGCCCGTGTGTTGGCCCGACTGGCTGACGGCGGTATGCGTGACGGCTTGAGCCTTTTGGATCAGTGCGCTTCGGCGACCACCGGCGAGCTGACTGCTGAGCGGGTCTATGCCTGCCTGGGTATCGCCGGCGAGCAAAAATGCGCCGAAATGATGGGCTATATCGCCGATCACAATGCCGGAAAAGCATTGGAATTGTTTAATAATTTGTATGCCCAGGGCAAGGATCTCAGCGCCATGCTGGACGAGCTTGCCTGCTTGACCAGAGATATGCTGGTGCTGAAAACCGCGGGGAATGCAGGCATCGCCATGCTGTCCGGCGTTTCCTCTGACCGTGAGGCAGGGGAGTTGGCGAAGCGCTTTTCCTCCGGCGAGCTGGTTCGGATGATGACGGAGCTGCAGCAGACCATGCTGGGCTTCACCCGCAGCGCCAGCAAGCGCACCGACGGCGAGCTGTGCATCCTCACACTTTGCCAGCCGGAGCTTGCCCTGGATGCCAAGAGCATCAACGCACGGCTGACCCGTCTGGAGGAGCAGATCAAGAGCGGTCAATTCGCCATGCCGATGCAGACGGTACCCGTTGTGGCTGTGCAGCCGGTGGAGGAGGAAGAATATCCTCCCATGCCCGACGATGATGACGCACCGCCGCCTCCCGAGGATGTGCCGGACACCCCGGCGCCTATGGGATTTTGGACGGATCTTGCTGCATCTGTGCGCAAGGAGCTGCGTCCGCCGGTTTCCGGATTCTTTGCATCCACGCCCAATGCGCCGGTGCAGGGCGTACTGAAGGGCGATCAGGTGATCCTTTACTGCGCCAATGCCTTTACCCTGGAAACGGTGAACAAGCCTGCGGTGATGGAATTGGTTGCCCGGAAGGCATCGGTGCAGCTGGGAAGGCCCGTCACAGCCAAGGCGGTGGACAAAAACGCAAAGCCCGTCAATAACGGAAAAATGGAGCAATTGCTGAATTTCAGCAAGGCGCATTCGGATATTATCAAAATTAAGGAGTAACGATGATGGCAAAAGGTGGATTCCGGGGTATGCCCGGTGGAATGAATCAGGCCCAGATGATGAAGCAGGCCCAGAAGATGCAGCAGGAGCTGCTGCGTATGCAGGAGGAGCAGGAAACCAAGACCTACACCGCAAAGGCCGGTGGCGGTATGGTGGTTGCCACTGTCAACGGTAAGCACGAGGTGGTGGGCTTGACCATCAACCCCGAGGCTGTGGACCCCGATGATGTGGAGATGCTGCAGGATATGGTCATCGCCGCCGTGAACGAGGCGATGCGTACCGCAGATGCTGAGGCTGCACAGAATATGTCCCGGCTCACCGGCGGCATGAATCTCGGCGGACTGTTTTAAGTTGAGAGTTGATAGTTGAGAGTTGAAAGTTTGTGGCTTTCCACTCTCCAAAGGAGTATTTTATGCAGTATTTTCCTGCGGCGTTGCAGTCCCTGGCGGATCAATTTGCACGTCTGCCCGGAATCGGCGGCAAGACTGCCCAGCGGCTGGCATTTCATGTGCTGAGCCTGCCGCTTTCGGATGCGGAGGAATTTGCCAACGCCATTCTGGAGGCGAAGAAGACCGTCCATACCTGCCCGGTATGTCAGAATTTGACGGATCGGGAGCTTTGCCCCATTTGCGATGACGATATGCGTGATCAGGGTTTGATCTGCGTTGTGGCAGAGCCTAAGGACGTGATCGCCATGGAGCGCAGCCGGGAGTTTAACGGCGTGTACCATGTGCTTCACGGTGTGATCTCGCCGCTGAACCATGTGACTCAGGATGATTTGAAGATTCGGGAGCTCTTACAGCGGGTGGCATCCACGGATGTCCGGGAGGTCATCATGGCGACCAATCCGGATACCGAGGGTGAGGCCACGGCGATGTACATTTCCCGGCTTCTTCGTCCCATGGAGATCAAGGTGACCCGTCTGGCTTACGGCGTGCCCGTGGGCAGTCAGCTGGAATACGCCGACGAGGTGACCCTTTCCAGAGCCCTGGAGGGCAGACAAGAAATATAACGAACAGCGCACTGCTTTTGCAGTGCGCTGTTGCTTATTCTACAATGCCTTCGTAAAGATTGACACCGGTAAATTCAGCGCCGGTGCCGGCTGTGGTTCCGGGAACGCCGGGACAGACCACCAGCTCCAGCTTACCGCTGTCAACCTCCGGTACGGAAAAGACCCAACGGGTCCTTCCGCCCATGCTTTGGATGTAAGCCAGGTCAGCATAGTATGCATCATACGATTGATTCCCAACCGGATCCCAAAGGATGAAGCTGACGCAATCCGTAGGTTCGCCGGTGGTTACAATGGAATCGACGGTGATGGTGTAGGTTTTGCCGCTTTCTACGGTGGCAACAGTCTGCCGCGCCGAATTACTCTCCGGCTGCAGCGCATAGTCCTTGCCCTCAAAAAGCATTTTGTAAGGTGTTTCCTCATATTCGTCAATGCCAAAATCGAAGAAGCGGGGGTTGCTGTACACCATGCCGTTGTACATCACCATGACGATATCCGGATCGAGGCTCTCAATCTTTTCCACAGCGGAGGTATACTGTGCGCTGCGCAGATCCAGATCCAGGGTGTCCACCTGCTGGAAGGTGGTAGCCAGGAAGCCTTCTACGGGAAGACCGAAGCTTTCCTTGATGAGCAGCACCTTCAGATCCGAGGGGGCGCTTTCGTTGCGGAATTGGACATGGGCGTAGTCGCTTCCGGTGTGGATGCAGTAGGGACTGCTGTTATAATAGGACGGTGCGCCGGTCATGTAATAGGTATCCAGTGCGGACTCGGCGAAGGGGCCCCGGCGGAAGATCCGCTTGGAGGGGACGCTGCAGGAAAAGTCCGTGTCGAATTTTGGAGTCAGATAGATCAGATCGTCCACACCGGCAAAGCCAATACCAACTCGCCGACCGTGACTGCCCAGGAAGAAATTCTCCCGGGTGTGCAGCTCCCAGGAATCCCGGTCGGTGGTCTGACCCACGATGTTTTGATCGGGGAATTGCTCCTGGATATACTGGGTGATCATTTGGTAGGCGACAAAAGCGCCCTCTGCGTTCCAGTGATGGTCCGTGCGGTAGTAGTATTTTGCGATGCTTTCCGCATCTGCCAGGAGGGTTTGCCGTGGATCGATCACATCGATGCCGGCTTCCTCAAGCAGCGCCACCGCTTGCGAGGCGGTGTTGTTGGTTTCGTTCACGGTGCCGGTGGGGAGCAGCTCGTTGTTGATGTCGGGCTTTCGGGGTGCCTGGATATAGACGAAGGGCGTGTCCCGTTCCTGCAGATACTGCTCTAATTCGATGAGCTTCTGCACACCCTTGGTGGCATCGCAGCCCTTGTCCACGGAGGTGAGAGAGCCGTCCTTCATCAGAATGACTTCGTTGCTCACCCGGTTGCCGCTGATCCGGGCATAGGCACCGTTAAGACTGATGAACACATTTTTGCTGCGCATTTCCGTGCAGTATTCCTCAGCCACGTTCTGGGTGAATACCGTGGGACTCTTGGTTTCCAGTAAGGCCTTGATCGGATTGAAAAAAATATCATAATTGATCAGCGCAACGGTTGCCAAAATGACCAGGAAGAGAATAGCGATGATCTTGGTTGCAAAGCCGGGTTTGTTCATGGTATCCTCCTCCTTTTAGAAATTGAAGTATATAAAGGGGTTGTGGGCATCGATCACCAGATAAGAGATGCTCACAAGGAACAGCAGGATCTGTCCCAAACCGCTGAGCAGCTCGTAAAGATTGTAAAATGCTACACTTTTTTGGGAAGCCTTTGTGCGGAGCAAGCGGAAAATGGGGGTGGAGCAGAGGATGCCAGCGATCAGCGGCAGGATATACTCCCGCAGATTGAAGGTGGCTGCCGCATCCCAAAGTGCTGCGTCGTTGATGCCGAACATGGTTTTCAAGTATACCACAGCGCCGCTCAGACTCTCAGCACGGAACAGCACCCAGCCGATCATCACTGCCAACAGCGTGAAAACTTGGTAGGCAATAGAAGCAATTTTTCGTTTCGGCAGGCGCTTGGGCAGCTCCAACAGTTTTTCGAAAATGATGATCACGCCGTACAGCGCGCCCCAAAGGATGAACGTCCAGTTGGCGCCGTGCCAAATGCCAGTGGCAAGCCAAACCACAGCCAGATTGAAAACCAGCCGGAATTTGGTTTTGACCCGGGAGCCGCCCAGTGGGAAGTACACATAGTCCCGGAACCAGCTGCCCAGGGAAATATGCCAGCGGCGCCAGAATTCGGTGACGGTCTTGGCTATGTAGGGATAGTCAAAATTCTCCAGGAATTTGAAGCCCAGCATCTGTCCAAGACCGATGGCCATTTCCGAGTAACCTGCGAAATCGAAGAAGATCTGCAACGTGTAGCAGATGATGCCTACCCAGGAAAGTCCCACACTCAGCTCGCTGGATGCAAAGGCGGCATCGGCAGCTTTTGCGAGAATGTTGGCAAGCAGGATCTTCTTGTTGAAGCCGTAGAGGAAGCGCATTACGCCCTTGGAGAAGCTCTCGAAGGTGACGGTGCGGTGCTCGATTTCCGCAGCCACGGTGGTATAGCGGACGATGGGACCGGCGATGAGCTGGGGGAACAGAGAAATATACAGACCCACATAGGCGATATTTTTCTGCACCGGCACGCCCCGGTATACATCCACCACATAGCTCAGTGCCTGGAAGGTAAAGAAGGAGATGCCGATGGGCAGAACGATCTTTGTGACCGTAATGCTTCCGGACAGCCAGGGGAACAGTGCCACTAGATTAGAGGTGGTGAAGTTCAGGTACTTGAACAAAAACAGCACGGATAGGTTACCGATCACCGTGAAGATCAAAAACAGCCTGCGCAAACCATGTCTGTCAAACCGGGCGATCAACAGAGCCATCAGGTAGTTGAACACGATGGATCCCAGCATGACCAGCACAAATTTCGGCTCGCCCCAGGCGTAGAATACCAGGCTTGCCGCAAGAAGCCAGTAATTGCGTGCTTTCGCCGGGAGCAGGAAATTTACTGCCAGGACGATGGGCAAAAACGCAAACAGAAATTCGAGACTTGAAAACAGCATGAAGCTGTCACCCTCTTTCGGAAAAACTATGGATGATTATACCAAATATTGCTGTAAAAAGTCAATAAGCACACCGCAAGCGCAGTGTGCTTAAATCTTACAGCTTCTCGTAGGTCTTATCCAGGAAGCGCTGGCTGGAAACGATGCAGCGCTTGTGGGTGCCCTCGCCGATCTTGCCGGCTTCGTCATAGGCGGTGAGGGAGAAGGTGATGATCTTGCCCTCCACGGCGGTGACCTCCGCCTCGGCACGAACCTCCATACCCACGGGGGTGGCGGACAGATGCTGAATATTCAGCTCGATGCCCACGGTGGTCTTATCCTCGGGGATGGCAGGGGCGATGGCCTCGCAGGCGGCACCCTCCATTAGCGCCTCCATGCAGGGGGTAGCATAAACCAGCAGACTGCCGGAGCCAACCTCTGCGGCGGTGTCCTCCCGCTCCACCAGGGTGGAAACCTCAGCCTTCATTCCAACGGTAATTTCCATGGTATAACCTCCATTTGTTTTCTTCAATATATCCCAAGAAGACAAATATGTCAACAAAGGTATTGAAATTTTCGGTCTTTGGATTTATAATAAGTACATTATTATCGAAAGAGGTGTTTTTGCCGTGAAGGTTTACGACAAGATCAATCTTACCATGCTCTGCGACTTCTATGAGCTGACCATGGCATACGGTTATTTCAATAACGGATACAAGGATCGGATCACATATTTTGATGTGTTCTACCGCCAGTGTCCCGATGGCGGCGGCTTTGCCATTGCCGCTGGCCTGGAGCAGATCATCCAGTACATCCAGGAGCTGCATTTCGATCCGGAGGATATTGAATATCTCCGTGGCAGAAAGATGTTCAGCGAGGAATTTTTGACCTATCTGTCCAATTTCAAGTTCACCGGTGATATTTGGGCTGTGCCTGAGGGAACTCCCGTATTCCCCAGGGAGCCCATCATGACGGTCCGGGCTCCTGCTATCGAGGCACAGCTCATTGAAACCTTCCTGCTGCTGTCCATCAACCACCAGAGTCTCATCGCCACCAAGGCCAACCGTGTTGTCCGTGCGGCGGAGGGACGTACCGTGCTGGAATTCGGCTCCCGCCGTGCCCAGGGTGCGGATGCGGCGATTTTGGGTGCCCGTGCTGCCTATATTGGCGGTTGCAACGGCACCGCCTGCACCATTTCCGAGCAGCTTTTCAATGTCCCCGCCGGCGGCACCATGGCTCATGCCTGGGTGCAGATGTTCGACACCGAGTACGAGGCATTCAAGACCTATTGCGAAACCTATCCCAACAATGCCACCTTGCTGGTGGATACCTACAATACCCTCCATTCCGGCGTGCCCAATGCCATCCGTGCCTTTAACGAGGTGCTGAAGCCCCTGGGCATTACCAAGTGCGGCATCCGCCTGGATTCCGGCGATATGACCTATCTCAGCCAAAAGGCCCGGAAGATGCTGGACGATGCCGGTTGGACGGAGTGCCAGATCTCCGTTTCCAATTCCCTGGATGAGCACATTATCCAGGACATTCTCCGCCAGGGTGCCAAGATCGATCTGTTCGGCGTTGGCGAGCGGCTGATCACCGCCCGGAGTGAACCGGTGTTTGGCGGCGTGTACAAGCTGGTGGCTGTGGAGAATGCGGACGGCACCGACCAGCCAAAGATCAAGATCTCCGAAAATGTCGGCAAGATCACCAACCCCCACTATAAGAGGCTGTACCGCTTCTTCGGCAACGATACCGGCAAGGCCATCGCTGACTATCTGTGCGTGTACGATGAAACTGTGGACGACAGCCAGGATCTGGTGATCTTTGATCCGGAAGCCACCTGGAAGACCAAGAAGGTCTACAACTTTACCGCCAAGGAGCTGCAGGTGCCCATTTTCAAAAATGGCGAGCTGGTGTACGATTGTCCCACTTTGGACGAGGTGCGCAAGTATTGCCTGGAGCAGGTGGACAGTCTGTGGGATGAAGTCAAGCGCTTTGACAATCCCCATACCTATTATGTGGACCTGTCCCAGAAGCTGTGGGATATCAAGTACGGCCTGCTGAAGCACAACGGCAGCTATGCGGAATAACAGCGCAAAAAACATGGCCTTGTGCGGCGTAACAGCCGCACTGGCTGTGGTGATCATGTGCCTTGGGGGCATCATCCCCCTGGCGACATACATTTGCCCCATGCTGTGTGCGCTGCTGCTGTGGCTGGTGGTACCCATTGCAGGGAAGCGGCTGAGCTGGGTGTGGTATGCGGCGGTGTCGATTCTGGCGCTGCTGCTGGGCCCGGATAAGGAAGCTGCGGGGGTGTTCCTCTTTTTGGGATACTATCCCATCGTCAAGCCATGGCTGGATCGGCGAAAGCTGTCCTTTTTGTGGAAGCTGGGGCTGTTCAATGTGTCGATTTTTCTCCTTTACGGACTGCTGATCTATGTTTTGGGACTGGAGGATGTGGTTCGTGATTTTGAAACCGCCGGCATCGTGCTGACGGCGATCACCCTGGTTTTGGGAAATGTCACGCTGTTTCTGCTGGATATGCTCCTGGGCATCATGGCCAAAAGGAAAAGAAAATGAGCGAAAAGATCTGGAAATTGTATATCCTGCGCTGCGGTGATGGGAGCTTATACACGGGAATCACCACCGATGTGGCGGCAAGATTTGCCCAGCACAGCGACGGAAAAGGCGCCAAGTATACCCGTGGCAGGGGACCGCTGGAGCTGGTATATTCCGAAGACTGCGGCACCCACTCCGATGCCCTGAAACGGGAATGGGAGATCAAGGCACTCCCCAGAGTACAAAAAATATCATTGATAAATGAAAAAACTGTCATTGCGAACCAGTGACCGACGTCACTGGTGTGGCAATCCCCTCGATTCAGGAGATTCCCACGCCAGTGTGCGCACTGGCTCGGAATGACAGTTTTTGTCTTAGAGGGTAATAAGTCCGGCGTCCACCATTTTTTGCAGACTCAGCAGGATGCCGATCTTGGCGTGAGCCCAGGTCAGACCACCCTGGAAGTACACGGCGTAGGGGTCCCGGATGGGACCGTCGGCGGACAGCTCCATGGTGGAGCCCTGGACGAAGGCACCGGCGGCCATGATGACCTGGCTGTCGTAACCGGGCATATCTCCGGGGATGGGGTCTGCGTAGGAGTCCACGGGAGCGGCGGCCTGGATGCCCTTGCAGAAGGCGATCATTGCCGCTTCGCTGCCCAGCTCCACCGCCTGGATAATGTCGTGCCGGGATTCGGTGGCGTTGGGCACACACTTGAAGCCCAAAGGCTCATACAGATTTGCGGCGAAGATCGCACCCTTTTCAGCGCTGGCGACTACAGTGGGGGAGAGGAAGAAGCCCTGGTACAGACTGGGCATCAGTCCCAGATTGGCGCCAACCTCCTGACCCAGTCCCGGTGCGCTCAGCCGGTAGGCGCAGCGGTCAACGCACTTCTGGGTGCCGGCGATGTATCCGCCAATGGGAGCCAAACCACCGCCGGGATTCTTGATGAGAGAACCTACTACCATATCCGCGCCTACGTCGGAAGGCTCGATGGTTTCCACAAATTCGCCGTAGCAGTTGTCCACCATCACGATCACGTCGGGCTTGATGCTCTTGCAGAAAGCGATCAGCTCGCCGATCTGGGTGACGGAGAAGGTGGGACGGGTGGCGTAGCCCTTGGAGCGCTGAATGGTGATCAGCTTGGTCTTTTCGTTGATGGCGCTGCGGATTCCCTCATAGTCAAAGCTGCCGTCGGGAAGCAGATCCACCTGGTTGTAAGTAACGCCATACTCGGCAAGGCTGCAGGGGCTGGGGCGGATGCCGATGACCTCCTGCAACGTGTCATAGGGCAGACCCACCGGGGAGAGCAGCTCGTCGCCGGGGAGCAGGTTTGCACTGAGGGCGACGGTGAGCGCATGGGTACCGCAGGTGATCTGGGGACGCACCAGGGCAGCCTCGGTGTGGAAAACGTCCGCATAGACCTTTTCCAAATTATCACGACCCATATCGTCATAGCCGTAACCGGTGGTGGCCGCAAAGTGAGCGGCGGATACCCGGTTTTTCTGCATGGCAGTCAGCACCTTGGTTTGATTATACTCAGCGATGCGGTCAATGGCATCGAAGCGCTCCCGGATCCGCTCCAAAGTCTTTTCCCCGTAGGCATAAACGGCAGGGGAGATGCCGATGGTTTGATACATTTCCAGCAATTTTTCCATGTTTTTCAGTCCTTTTCGTAGCAATAACCTTTGCGATTATATAGGAAACGATGCAAAGTGTCAAGAAAAAATGTCATTCCGAGCCAGTGCGCACACTGGCGTGGGAATCCCCAAAGACGAGGGGATTGCCACACCAGTGACATCGGTCACTGGTTCGCAATGACAAATAATTCTTAATCCCTGCTTCTGCGGCCACGGCCGCCGAAGATCAGGATCAGCCGCAAAAGCTGAACCAGCGCCAGGGCGGTGGCTGCCACATAGGTCATGGCGGCAGCGGTGAGGGTCTTCCGGGCACCCTTTTGCTCATCTTCCGTCAGAATATCGGATTCCCGGATGGCTACCATTGCCCGACGGCTGGCGTTGAATTCCACCGGCAACGTCACCAACTGAAACACCAAAGACAGTCCAAAGCAGGCGATGCCCAGATACACGAAAAAGTAGGAAAAGTCAGCGAAAAAATTCAGCAGCAATCCGATGAGGATCAGCGGCATTGCCAATTTGGAGCCGATATTCGTGATGGGAATGATCGCCGCCCGGAGCTTGATGGGGGCGTAATTGCTGGCATATTGCACCGCGTGACCTGCCTCATGGCAGGCAACGCCAATGGCGGCGGTGGAGGTGGAATCGTACACCCCATTTGACAGCCGGATCACATTGGATTTGGGATCGTAATGATCCGTCAGATCTCCGGAAACCCGTTCAATGCGCACGCCGGTGACACCGTTGGCGGAAAGCACCTTTTGTGCCGCCTGGGCACCGGTGATCCGCCGTGTGGATAACTGACCGGAGTAGCGGCGGAATGTGCTGTTGACATTCGCACTGGCCCAAATGGAAAGGATCACAAAGGGCAGGACCATAACCAGATAGGTAAGGTCAAAGCCATAGTAATAGCGCATAAAAACCTCCGAAATTATGCCTGCTCGGGCTCCATAGCGTCGTGGAGCAGGTCGGTGATGGCACCCCGGAAGATGCTGTCGGCCTGGGCGTGGAGGGTCTGTAAAGCGCCGGTGGTCATGTTCACCGGCACCTTACCGGGCATGAACAGATCCTGGTCGAAGATGAACTTGATCTCCTGGTCCGCCTGACCGTTGCGCTTGACCATGCCGGGACCGGCGTGGAGCTTCACACGGCAGCCGCCCCGCAGACCCAGCTCTGCGTTGAGGTTGCACATGGTGGAATTGGCTTCATTCACATCCTCTTCAGCCAGAGGGCCTAAGTAGCAGGGGGCAAACAGCTTGCTGAAGGGCTCGCCCTCCAGCCCCAATGCTTTCCGGGAGAAGAAATTCAGATACCGCAGACCAACACGCTCGAAAAATGCAGGCTTGTAGGTCTTGATAAAGGCCACCAAGGGCTTATCCAGCCGCTTGGCAAAGTCCTCCCAGCAGGTGTACCGGGAGCAGGACAGGGAAATGAAGGTGCTGGTCAGATTGATCCGCCAGATGCCGTCCTCGGAGGTGAACTGATAATTGATGGTAGTGGGCTGATTTTCCACACAGAAATTGCCGGGAGCGCCGGAGAGCTTGGGCGCAGGGGTTTCCTGCTTGGCGGCGTACCGGGGGTATTCATCCCGAATGGCTTCCTGGAAAATGGCGGGAACGGTGGTGCCGATGGTCAAGATCTCCGGGAAACGGAGCTGGCAGATCACTTCACCCAGCTGATTATTGCGGTAAATGCAACGAGCCTCCTGAGAAAACATACAAGATACCTCATTTCAAAGTTTAGTTTGCTTCTATTATAGCTGTATTATACAAAAAATGCAAGTATGGCTTTTCTGCGGCGAATTTTTCCTTGCGAAAAAGGGACTGGTGTGGTACACTAATATGGGGTAAATCGGAGCCGAAATGAATCGGCTCATTGCCTGGAGGAAGATCATGAACTATGCCACGATCAAAAATTGTGATATTGCCAATGGTCCCGGCGTCCGGGTGAGTCTGTTTGTTTCCGGCTGTACCCATCGCTGCAAGGGCTGCTTCAATGCGGTGGCCTGGGACTTTGACTATGGTGAGCCCTTTACCCAGGATACCATCGATACGATCATGAATATGCTGGAACCGGATTATATCCGTGGCTTGACCCTGCTGGGCGGCGAACCCTTTGAGCCGCAGAATCAAGCGGCTTTGGTGGAGCTTTTGCGCCAGGTAAAGGCGAAATATCCGCAAAAAAGCATTTGGGCTTTTTCCGGATACTTGTTTGATCGGGACATTCTTGCCGGGAAGCTGGGTCCCTGGGAAATTACCCGGGAAATCCTCGGTTACCTGGATGTTTTGGTGGACGGCCCCTTTGTGGAGGAGAAGAAAAATCTTTCTCTTCGGTTCCGGGGTTCTGAGAATCAACGGCTGATCCATGTCCCCAGCTCTCTGGAGCAGGGACGTGTCATTCTTTGGGAGGATTAATAATGGATCCGATTCGTGTGAAAAAGCTGCATCCCAATGCAATTCTGCCCACTTATGGCAGTGCGGAGGCCGCCGGTGCGGATCTGTATGCCTGTCTGGAAGCGCCGGTGACCATTGAACCAGGTGAAACCGCCTGGATCCCCACGGGACTGGCGCTGGAGGTGCCCAAGGGCTGTGCCGGTCTTGTGTATGCCCGCAGCAGTCTGGGCGTGAAGCGGGGCTTGGCGCCTGCCAACAAGGTGGGCGTGATCGATAGTGACTACCGGGGCGAGATCCGGGTCGTACTGTTGAATCATGGCAAGACGGCTCAGACCCTCACCCATGGTGAGCGGGTCGCCCAGTTTTTGATTACGCCGGTGCTGACACCGGTGTATGAAGAGGTGGAAGCATTGACAGACACCGACCGGGGTACCGGTGGCTTCGGTTCTACCGGAAAGTGATTTTGTTTTCAAAACGTTCACATTGTATTTATACAGCATCTATATTTATGCTGTAAAATAAAAGGAGATATTTTATGGAAATCGCAAGTGCCATAATTATGCTGCTGGGCGGTCTGGCCATGTTCCTCTACGGTATTGAGGTCATGGGTGACGGCCTGAAGAACAGCTCCGGTGCCGCTTTGAAGCGTGTTCTGGAGAAGGTTACGGGTAATGTGATCCTGGGCGTTCTGACCGGCGCTCTTGTGACCGCAGTGATTCAAAGCTCTACCGCAACCATTGTGCTGACGGTTGCGTTGATCGGAGCCGGTGTGCTGAATCTGAAGCAGGCTACATCCATCGTCATGGGCGCCAATATTGGTACCACGATCACCGCTCAGATTATTCGTCTGGGCTCCATCGAAGCCGGCGACAACTGGTTTTTGTGGGTGTTTGATACGGATACTCTGGCGCCCATCGCTCTGGTGCTGGGCATTTTGCTGCTGATGTTCATAAAGAGCAAGAAGTCCAAGCCCATAGGCGACATCTGCATCGGCTTCGGCGTGCTGTTTATCGGCCTGAATCTGATGACTGACGGTGTCAAGCCTCTCATTGGCACCTCCGCGTTTACGAATTTCATGGGCTTTATGGAGAATCCCTTCTTCGGCATCGGCTTTGGTCTTGTGCTGACTGTCATTGTGCAGAGCTCCTCCGCAACTGTCGGTATGCTCCAGACGGTGGCGGCCGCAATGCTGGCCGCAGTGGAAGCGGGCGAGGGCGGTACGGTGATTACCTTCTCCATGGCCTATCCCATTATCATGGGTATCAATCTGGGTACCTGTGTTACCACAGCTATGGTCTGTTCCATTGGTTCCTCCAAGGATGCCAAGCGTACAGGTGTAGTGCATATCGCCTTTAATACCATTGGTACCATACTGTTCTTGGCTGTCATGCTCATAATGGAGAAATTCAGCATTTTGGGCGCTGATTTTTGGAATAAGCCTGTGGACAGCGGTGGAATTGCCAACTTCCAGACCATTTTCAATCTGATTACCGCAATTGTTTTGATTCCGTTCTCCGGATTGCTTGTGAAGCTTTCTCTGATGGTTGTAAAGGAGGAGCGGCAGAAGCCGCCCCGTCATCCGGAGCTTCATACCCTCGCCGAGCAGCTGTATATCTCTCCCGCCGTTGCGCTGGTGGAGGGTACCAAGGCTGTTGGTGCCATGGGCGCCATTGCCCGGGATAATTTCGCCAAGGGCTGCAAGCTTTTGGTAGAATATGATGAAGCGCAGATTGCCGAGCTGGAAGAGGATGAGAACTGTCTGGATGAATTTGCCGACCGTTCCGACCGATTCCTCATTGGTCTAAGTAAGGAGATCGAAACCGAGGCGGACGACCGTCAGCTGGATATGCTGATGCAGACCGTTCCCAACTTCGAGCGTATCGGTGACTATGCTACCAATCTGGTGGAGCTGGGACAACGGCTGAAAGAGGCTAAGGCAAAGTTCTCTGAGTCGGCTTTGAAGGAGCTTGACATTGTTTGCGGCGCTGTCAACGAGGTGCTGAATGTCACCATCGATGCCTTTAATAAGAATGACAATGAGGCCGCAAAGGCTATTGAGCCTTTGGAAGAGGTCATTGACGATATGGTCATGATCCTTCGGGATCGCCACACCAAGCGCCTGAAGAGCGGTGCTTGCTCCGTAGAAACCGGTCTGGTATTCATGGAAGCGCTGACCTATCTGGAGCGTGCTTCCGATCAGTGTTCCTCCATCGCCGTGATGATGATGGCACGGGATAACGATACTATATTGCATAACCACTATGACTACCTTCGTGAGCTTCACGCAGGTAACGATGCGGCCTATCGGGATGAGAAAAATCGCCGCCGTGAGCAGTATATCAAGCCTCTGAAGGAGATCGTGTGATCTGCTTAGTGGCGAATAAATAAGGAGGATTACCCATGAAGATTGCAAAGCACATTCAGGTACTTGTGCTGTGCGTCATGATGCTGGTCAGTGCGGTTGCATTTGCCGGCTGTAACAAGGAAGACGGCAACGGTACCACAACAGGCAATTCCGGCGTCGCCAAATATAAGGTGATTGTCGTGGACGGTCTGGGCAACCCCTACACCGAGAAGGTTATCGTTCGTTTTATGCAGGGCACCGAGCAGGTCGCCATGGCTCCCATCAACGCCAGCGGCGTTGTGGAAAAGGAGCTGAACAAGGGCGACTACACTGTGCAGATCAGCACCACCGAAGGTGAGTGCTGGTATGATCCTGCAAATGTGAGCCTCAGCAGGGATAAGACTGAGCTGACCGTGAATATGGCCTATGTGCCTGCCGGCGAAAGCTCCATGCTCAACGCTGCCAAGCCCGGCACCGAGGATCACAAGGATTACAAGGCCATGCACGTTGGCACCGGCAGCAGCTACATCGCTCTGGAGGCCGATGACCGCGTCTATGTGGTTTTCTATCCCACGGAGGCCGGCGTTTATGAGTTCTCTACCACCGGCGGCAATGTGGAGCTGGGCAACTACGGCAGCACCTACTATGTGCAGCCCAACAGCATTGCCGAGGTAAAGGATGGTAAGTTTAGCGTCAATGTCCGTCAGGATATGATCGGTCAGGGCGCAACCGGCACCACCTCTTATGTTATCGGCCTTGATGCCAAGGAAGGCACCACCGGCACCATTCTGAATATTTGCCGTACCGGCGATCCGGAGTGGACCATTGAAGATGAACCCTGGCAGGTCTATAAGCCCGCCGCTCCTGCCAAGCCCTTCACTCTGCCCGAGGGCACCACTCTGAAGGAGTTTGATCTGACCGCCGCTACCGATAGCTGCAAGCTGGTCTACAACGAGGAAGATGACTGCTATCACCTGAATGCGGTTGATGGTCCCACGGTCTATGTCCAGTTGGATGAGGCTATGTATGGCATCTCCATGAAGGCCATGGTGGGCGAGAATATCTACCAGGATGGCGTTCTGATGCAGTCCGGCACCGCTCCCTTCCGTTATATGTACAACAACAGCAAGGAAGACTTCTTCAAGGAAGACTACACCGATCCGATGCGTGAGTATGTCACCAACCGGGATGCCAAGTCCGGTGTCTACCCGCTGAATAAGGATCTGGAGTACATGCTGAAGATGGGCATCGATTTTATGGGCTGGACCAAGAAGGATCACGGCAACTATCTGTTTGCTGAGGTTGAGGGTATCAACAATGAGATCGCCTGGATGTTCATGCTGGTTCACGCCGACGAGGAGATTCCCCCTGTGGATGAACCCGTGCAGGGCGGCGACGATCAGCCTCCGGTGCAGGGTGGCAATGACACCCCCAACCAAGGCGGTAACGAAAATCCCAACCAGGGCGGCAATACTACTACCCAGAAGCCTATCGAGGATAATAAGAACGATCCCATTATCGTAGGCGGTACCCTGAAGTTTGATGCCGAGGTTAAGGCCAATCATATCGTATACTTCGACCTGCTGAAGGTGAACGATACCATCCTGACCATCCGCAGCAACGATGCCTACGTTATTTACGATGGTACTACTTATAAGGCAAAGAACGGTGTGGTCACCGTTTCCGGTCTGTATTCTCAGTACACCAATGAGCCCGTGAAGATTGCTATCGGCAACAGCGGTACGAAGGATGCCAAGTTCTCCGTGACTCTGAGCTATCCCTCCGGCCATCGGGAGAATCCCAAGACCATGAAGCTGGGTACTACCACCACTGAGTCCGAAGCGGGTAATGACCAGGGCGTGTACTATACTATGACTGCCACCAAGACAGGCAAGCTTACTGTGAATATCACCAGCATCAGCGGCAAAAACAAGGCTGGTGTTACGATTGTCAAGGTTGTTAACGGTGTTCCTCAGCAGGTGGAAACCGCTGATGGAGAAACCTCCGTTTCTATCGATGTGAACGAAGGCGATAAGCTGACTGTGATCGTATCTGTTCTGCCCAACATTAAGAACAAGTACCCCGCCGCTACCATTAAGACTGACGCAAAGATTGACTGATCATCAAACTCCCGGGCGATTGTCCGGGAGTTTTTTGTGTAAAACGTTAAAATACCCAGAATTTTCTATTGCCTTTTTAAGAAAGAAATGATAAAATAACCCAGAGTATTTGCCTGTGGTGCATTGCTTTTTGGATTTGCGATTTCATTCATTGTCGCAAGTTAGTCATTTTGGGAGGATACGATATGAAGAAACTGATTAGTATCACTTTGGTGCTGGCCATGGTGTTGGCGGTATTACCCATCGCCGCGCTGGCAGCTCCAACAACGGGAAATTATTATGTCTGTGGCCCTGCGAATTTGACCGGTACAAATTGGACACCCAATTCTCAGGCCAACCGTATGACCAAGAACGGCACGGTTTATACCAAGGTGTACAGCAATCTGGCAGCCGGTGACTATGAGTTTAGAATTACGCGTGGCACTATGAGCCAGTTCTGGGGCGATAATGGCGGAAGCGTTACCTTCAGCAACGGCTATGCTGCGGATGTTACCATTACCTTTGACCCTGCTGCTGAGAAGATCAGTGTTACAGGTGCCGGTGTGGGCGTTGTTTTGTTTGACGCTGCCTCCATCACTGCGGCTGGTACTGGTGCAGGCGGATTCTTGAACAATGTTGAGTGGGATCAGACTGCTGCTGTCAACCATATGACCAACACCGATGGCGTTTGGAGCATTAAATATGATTCTGTTGCCGCCGGTACTTATAAGTTCAAGTTCGCCGCCAATGATGCATGGACGGATAACTGGGGCTTCGATGGTGCGGTCGCCAACGACACTTGGGTAGATGCAGCTTACAATGGCTCCGATGCTTCTGTGGTTGTGAAGAAGGACGGATCCTCTGTCGAGCTGTTCCTGGATCTCAGCACCTATGATACCATTACCAAGACCGGTGCCAAGATTAAGGTTTTCGTTCTGCCTCCTCTGGATGATGAGCCCATTATGATCGAAGAGGGTTCTGCTGATCTGAAGTCTGAGACGGACAGCGAAAGCGTCGCTGTTACCTATAAGCCCTTGCGTGACGGCAAGCTGATTATTGCCTTCGGCGCTTGCAACCCCGGTTGGGCATATAACATTGAAATGCCCAATGGCACCGCCACACTGCTGACTTCCGGCAAGGAAACCGCTTCCTTTGAGCAGGATGTTTTCGCCGGCCAGACCTATAAGGTATATTTGTTTGCCTACAGTGCCGATTTGTTTAGCTTTGCTGATGGCAGCATTTCCTACTCCGTGTCCTTTGTGAATGCCGATGTGAGCCACGATGTCGAGAAGGAAGTGTATGATTTTGCCGGCTCCTTGAAACTGGGTGTCAACAATGTGACTGCTCTGGATACTGCCGTGAACACGCTGTACGAGTTTGAGCCTACCGCAACCGGCGTATATACCTTCACCGCTCCTGAGGGTGTGAAGATTGGGAACTGGGGCGTGCCTTCCAATCCTATTGATCACTCCGGTGACAGCAAGACCAATGTTGTGGAATGGACTTGTACGGCCGTTGGTCAGCCCGTGCTGATTGGCATTACTGCTGATACTACGATTACCGTTGTCAAGAAGGCTGAGGCTGACAGTGCAGAGCAGATCATCTATGAGAAGTATGTAAATGTACATATTCCCTCTGAGAATCAGTTGATCAATCTGGACGAGAAGGAGCCCACTCCTGTGGATATCACCAAGCCTCAGACTGTGGTGAAGGATAGCGATGGCTTCTATCATCTGAACACTGTGGATGGCCCTATTGTATTTGTCAATCTGAGCAACGAGGGTTTTGACCTTATTCAGGGCTTCAAAAGTGCCTACGGTGCGCATACCATGCGTGGTAAGTATACCGATGCCAGCGGCGAAAAGTACTATGACTTCATGGACGCTATGAGCCCATACGTGGATATCATTTACAATGCGGACAATGACAACTGCCTGTATCCTATGACCGAAGATCTGGCCATTTTCCTGAAGGCATACGGCGATTATCAGGGTTGGTTCGATCCTGCTATGAGCCCCTATGAGGCTATTCAGGGCGAGCATAATGCGGATTCCGCATGGCTGGTTGCTTGCTGCTATCTGGAGGAGATCACCTCCGGTGGCGAGATCGTTGAGCCTGATTCCGGTGATAATACGCCCAGTCCCGAGACCGCTGATTTCGGTTTCGCACCTGTTGCCATCATCATGGTTCTGGCTGTCGTTGGTGTTATCGCACTGGTTCCCGCAAAGAAGTTCTTCTAAAATATTAACCGGGAGTGTTCACACTCCCGGTTTTTTATGAAATAACGGCACATTGCAAGCTGCAATGTGCCGTTAGTCGGTTTATGCTGTCATTGCCACGCCAGTGCGAACACTGGCGTGGCAATCCCCGACTTGAGGGAAATTTTATTTAATAGAACAACAGGTCGGAGTAGGTGGGGAAGGGCCAGTAGGATTTGTCAGTTAGCAGCTCCAGCGCATCAGCCTCTGCCCGGACTGCATCCATGGCAGGGACAATTGTGCCACTAAAATAATTGGCTGCGTCAATGTTTTCCTTGGGGACAGAGGCTAATTCGTTTTTCAGATTCTGGCACAGAGCATACAGACGATCAACACCTTCGGAAATGCTCTCCAGATTGGCCGCGTCAGCCTTGCAGGGACAGCTAACAGCTTTTTTGGCGGCGATATCCCGTGCCAGATCACCGCAGTAGCGGCTGGCCGCCGGCAGGATCTGCCGCAGCGCAATGTCCAATGTGGTCTTGGCCTCAATGTTGATAATCTTGCGGTAAGCTTCCAGATATATTTCGTTCCGTGCCCGGAATTCGGACTCGGTGAAGATGCCGTGCTTGGTCACCAGCTCCACATTCTTTTCGGTGTCGTACCGGGGCATGGCATCGGTGGTGGTGCGCAGGTCGCTGAGTCCCCGGCGCTGAGCCTCCAGCCGCCACTCCTCGGAATAGCCGTTGCCGTTGAACAGAATCCGCTGATGCTTGGTAAAGGTGTCGCATACCAGCTTCTGCAGGCAGGCATCAAAATCGTCGCAGTTTTCCAAAATGTCCGCAAACTTGCTCAGCTCCTCGGCCATGATGGTGTTCAGCACGATGTTGGGGTCGGCGATGGACTGGGAGGAGCCCAGCATACGGAACTCAAACTTGTTACCGGTAAAGGCCAGGGGACTGGTACGGTTCCGGTCAGTGGTGTCCTTGGGGATGGCAGGCATCACGTCCACGCCGATGCGCATGATGCTCTTTTGCGGGTCGGTGTAGTTGGAGCCATTGATGATGGAATCCACCACGGCGTGCAGCTCATCGCCCAGGTAGATGGACAAGATCACCGGAGGTGCTTCGTTGGCACCCAGGCGGCGATCGTTACCGGCGGATGCCACCGTGCAGCGGAGCAGATCCTGGTATTCGTCCACGCCCTTGACAAATGCAGCCAGGAACACCAAAAACTGTGCGTTCTGCCGGGGGGTCTTGTCGGGGCTGAACAGATTCTTGCCGGTGTCGGTCGCCAGGGACCAGTTGTTGTGCTTACCGGAGCCGCTGCAGCAGGCAAAGGGCTTCTCGTGGAGCAGGCACACCAAATTGTGCTTGGCGGCGCACTTTTTCATGATCTCCATGATCAACTGATTGGAATCGCAGGCGCTGTTGGCACTGGAGTAGATGGGCGCCATTTCGTGCTGACAGGGAGCAACCTCGTTGTGCTTGGTCTTGGACAGAATGCCCAGACGCCAAAGCTGTTCATCCAGATCCTTCATAAAGGTGGAAACCCGGGTGCGGATGGTACCGAAGTAGTGATCCTCCAGTTCTTCACCCTTGGGAGCGGGAGCGCCAAAGAGGGTACGTCCGGTAAGGCGCAGATCCTCACGGGTGGCATACAGATCCTTGGGCAGCAGGAAATACTCCTGCTCAGCGCCAACGGAAGCGGTGACCCGTTTGGTTTCCGTGTCGCCGAAGAGCCGCAGGATGCGGATCGCCTCCCGGGAAACTTCGTCCATGGAACGAAGCAGGGGAGTCTTTTTGTCCAGCGCTTCGCCGGTGTAGGAGAAGAAGCAGGTGGGGATGTACAGGCTGTTGTCTTTTACGAAAGCGAATGCTGTGGGATCCCAGGCGGTGTAGCCACGGGCTTCAAAGGTAGCCCGCAGACCACCGGAGGGGAAAGAACTGGCGTCGGATTCACCCCGAACCAATTCCTTGCCGGAGAATTCCATAATGACCCGACCGTCGCCGGAGGGGGTGATGAAGGAATCATGCTTTTCGGCGGTGATGGCGGTCATGGGCTGGAACCAGTGGGTGTAGTGGGTGGCGCCCTTTTCGGTGGCCCACAGCTTCATGGCTTCCGCAATTTCGTTTGCAATATTCAGAGGCAGGGGAGAGCCGGTTTCGATGCATTGCTTCCAGCCGCAGTAAACCTCCGGAGAGAGGCGCTGCTTCATGGTAGCTTCGTTGAATACATCGCTGCCGAAGATCTCGGGGACATTCAAAATCGGACCCATATAGATGCCCTTCCTTTCAAAAAATGACGGATTTCGCCGCCAAGTCTACATATAAATATACATAATGCATTTTATGCCATGGAAAATCAAATTGCAAGGCGTTAAAATGAATAAATTTCCTGCCTGCAATTGCAGAAATTTGGTCATAAATACAAAACTTCTGAAAATGGTGAATAAAAATGAAATTTCGCTCTTTTGGACTTGCATTTTTAAGGCGTTCATCATATAATATGCCTAGTTTTTACGGAAAATCCGGGAAAGGAATGATGGAAGTGGCCACCTACGCTTGCAGAAGCAGAGAGGAACTTCGTATTGAAGCAAAGAAAATGATTTCGCGCTACGGCGCTTTGCTGCAGGAGAATTTGAAGCTGGATATGTCCCGTGGCAAGCCCAGCACTATGCAGCTTGACCTGGTCAGCGACATTTTGAATGTATTGAATACCGCTGAGGATTGTATGATCGGTGCTAACGACAGCCGTAACTACGGTGAGCTGGCCGGTCTGCGCTGCGCTAGAGAATATTGGGCAGATGTTTTGGGCTGCAAGCCTGAGCAGACTTTTGTGGGTGGCAATGCCAGCCTGAGCCTGATGCACGATCTGATTGCCCGTGCCTATACCCATGGTCTGAAGGATAGCCCCATGCCCTGGTGCAAGGAGGAGCGGGTCAAGTTCCTGTGTCCCTCTCCCGGCTATGACCGTCATTTCAAGATCACCGAGCATTTCGGCTTCGAGCTGATCACTGTGCCCATGCATCCTACTGGCCCTGATATGGATCTGATTGAGGAGTTGGTCAAGGATCCGCAGGTGAAGGGCGGTTGGTGTGTGCCCCAGTATTCCAATCCTCAGGGCTATACCTATTCTGACGAAACCATCGACCGCTTTGCCAACCTGAAGCCTGCCGCGCCTGACTTCGTCATTATGTGGGATAACGCTTACTGCGTCCATGAGTTTGACGGCGATTTTGAGCCCTTCCGGGATATTATCGGTCTGTGTGAGGCTGCCGGTCGTCCTAATATGGTCTACGAATTTGCCTCTACCTCCAAGATCACCTTCCCCGGTGCCGGCATCTCTGTGATGGCGACCTCTGAGGAGAATATTGCTTACCACCTGAAGCTCATCGGCATTCAGACCATTTCTTATGACAAGGTCAATCAGCTGCGCCATGTGAAGTATCTGAAGGATCGGCAGCACACCCTGGAGCTGATGAAGGAGCACGCCAAGATCCTGGGACCCAAGTTTGATATGGTGCTGAAGATGCTCCGTGCGGAGCTGACCAACAAGGGCATTGCTCACTGGCATCATCCCAAGGGCGGTTACTTCGTGTGCGTTGCCGCTATGCCCGGTACTGCCAGACGGACTCTGGAGCTGTGCAAGAAGGCTGGCGTTGTGATGACCGAAGCCGGTGCTACCTATCCCTACGGTCACGATCCCCACGATTCTATGATCCGTATCGCTCCCAGCCTGCCTCCCATTGAGGAGCTGGAGAAGGCCATGCTGGTGTTCTGCACCTGCTTGAAGATCGCTGCTCTGGAAAAGTACCTGGGTCTGGAAATTATTGAATAATTCACTGTCATTGCGAGCCAGTGCGCACACTGGCGTGGCAATCTCCACGTACGAGGGGAGACCATGTCCGTGTGCAACTCGCAATGACTTTTTTTCTTTACATTTGCGTTTTTTGCGGTATAATGAAAGAAAAAGGGGTGTTTTCCATGACAGATATGCATAAAAAATACTACGCAAAAAGAGGAGAAATCCTGGTAAAAAACCTCAAAAGCCGTCACTTTGACGCATATTATTGCGAAACAAAGGAGCAGGCACTTGCCCAGGCTCTCGCCTTGATTCCCGAGGGTTCGACCATCGGCTGGGGAGGTGTGATGTCAGCTCATCAGATCGGTTTGGTCAAGGCGCTGAATGAGGGTAACTACAATGCCATCGACCGGGACAAGTGCGCCACGCCCGAGGAAAAGCTCCAGGCGGCGAAGGATGCCATGTTTGCGGATGTGTTCCTCACCGGTGCCAATGGCTTGAGCCTGGACGGCGAGATGGTGAACATCGACGGCACCGGAAATCGGGTGGCTGCTATTGTTTACGGCCCCAAGGAAGTGCTGGTCATTGCTGGCATGAACAAGGTTTCTGACACCCTGGAGGATGCCATCACCCGTGCCCGGACAGTGGCCGCACCGCTGAATCAGCAGCGATTTGGTCTAAATAACCCCTGCACCGTCACCGGCACCTGCGCTGACTGCAAGAGCGAAACCTGCATTTGCAATCAGATCCTCATCACCAGGCATTGCCGCCCGGTGGGCAGAATCAAATTTATTCTCGTCGGCGAAGATCTGGGTCTTTAAGGCGGTGATACCATGGAAAAGAAACAGTTTGATGTTAATAGCGCCTGGAAAACTGTGTGTGAAGATGAGCTGGCGCTGAAACGAAGCCGTGCAAGAAAGCTGGTTTTAGATCCGCTGGTTTGCATTCTGTTCATTGTGCTGACGGTGCTTTTGACATTGGTAGCCTATTATATGCTCGTTGTGGAGCAGGTCATGCGAAACGGCTGCGATCCCATGGAGATCCCGTTGCTGTGGCAGATCAATGGCTGGGTATGGGTGAAATTGCTTGAGGTAGAAGAGGTCACGATGGTTGCCTATTTTGCTGCGATTGTGATTCCCTTTGTGGTTTGCGTTGCCATCGGTATGCCTTGCCGGCTGATCTCCAAGCTTTGCGCAAAGCTGGCTATTCGGGAAAATAACGAACCGCTGACCGGGACATATCTGGAGCAGCTGGAAACCTTGAACCGGAAAATTGCTGCTTTGCAGCAGACGAAGACTCCTAAATGGGGCATTGTGACGTGCTTCGGCATCCTTGCAGGATCTTTGCTGGGGTGTGCAATTTGTCTGGTTGTTGGCATCCCCGGAAAGCTGTCAACAGATCAGCTGTTGGTGGTGTCCTTCGTGCTCCAGGGAATGCAGTTTGGTGCATCCGTGCTTTTGGGATTCTTTACCCGGCTGATCAGCTTTAGCCGCAGACCCTATCCCAATTATGATGACATCGCATACGATGCTGCCAGGGCGCTGAAAGCTGAGCAAAAGGCGGAAAAAGAGCGCAGGGAAGAGCGGGAGCGCATGGAGGCATTTAACAAGGGTGCTGAGGCATTCTTCGCCGGGGACTATAAGACGGCGAAAACGATCTTGCAAAAGATACATTTGAAGGATTCGGCCGATGCGGAAGCTTTGGTTTTGCTGAGCAGCGAGAAGAAGGATCAGTCCATTGACGGCATCCGCAAGACCTACGGGCAGCTTTGGAATGCCTGGGGAAAGGGCTTCCGGGATAAGCGGGTCAGAGAGGCCACCAAGACTGCCTTGGCGCTGTACATTGTGGCGATCGATGAGGCGGCGCAGCCGGATATGCTGAAGGCATTTGCCTGCTTCCTGGCACAGGATTGGCGTGGTGCCAGCCGCGCCCTGGAACCCCATGTGAAGTACAACTATCCGGATGCGGTTGCGCTGGATATCGTGTGCCGTACCATGGATGATCGGAATGATCCGGACAAGTATCCGGATTGGCTGAAGGCGCTGAAAACTGCCAAACAGCGTCAGATTTCCGAGATGTATATCGAGGTTTGTGATGAATTGATCGGCAAGCTGGAGGTTTCGATCCGCCAGAATGAAGAGCGGAAGAAGCGGGCGGCGGAAGAGAGAAGACGCCGGGAGAGTAGCTATACACTGCCGAGCTTTGGTGGGATCCCGTCCTGGGCAGAGCCCAGCGGCTGGACAGATTTCCGTACCGGCGAACCGCTGTACCGGGTGGATGGCCGCATCGTCAATGCCAATGGTGAGGAAGTCAGTGTCGCCTGGTGGGATTAATTAGTTCAACATCATTTAGGGGGATATATGAGAAAGTCATTTATCTTTGCACTTATACTGTGCGTTGTTCTTGCTTCTGCAGGTTGTTCCAATGCCACCACAAAGAACTGGCAAACGATCAGTATCCCAGGGTGTGGCACAATGAAGATTCCCGAAGATTGGCAGATGTTCGAGGAAGATGATCGGATATATATTGTGGATGCGGATGACCGCCCGATTATGATACAGACCCTTTCGTATTGCGGAAGTAAAGACGGACAACAGGGACCAGCAGAATCTAATGCATATTTTGAAAATGTAACTCCCATGAAATATTTGAGTAGTGCAGTCTTATCCAATTGTGCTGTGTATGGAGAAATGCTCGTATCTTATGAAGGGACACAATCCACCAAACTATTCCTGGATGTTGGCTATGATCCAAGCATCGAATTTATCGTTTGGGATGAAACGGTAGATATGGACATGCTGGTTACGATTGCTGAAACGTTTGTTATTGAATAGCGCTTAAGGTAACACAGACGCAAATAACACCTGCCCTCCACTGGATGGCGGGCAGCTAGCGACCTGAATCGTTTGCATTTTTCTCCCCGACGGGGAGAAAAATTTAAGTGTTGCCGCCGTCCAGACGGCGGCAAGCAACAGTCCACCGGACTGTTGCATCTAGATGGTTCGAGTCAGATTCTATTACCAAATAAAGCCCCCACCGGTGGTGGGGGCTTTATTTGGAGCTAGTGACCTGACTCGAACAGGCGACCTTCTCATTACGAGTGAGATGCACTACCGACTGTGCTACACTAGCAAGCCATAGTATTATATCGGTTTTTCGGCGGAATGTCAACTGGTTTTTCAGAATTGGATTGCCTAAAGCGCCTTTTGGTGCTATAATACCACAAAAGAAGGTGAGTAGATGAAAAGAATCCTCAAATACATGAAAGGATACGGCAAAGAGTGCGTCCTGAGTCCGCTGTTTAAGATGCTGGAAGCATCCTTCGAGCTGCTGGTGCCGTTGGTGGTTGCCCGGATCGTGGACGTGGGCATTATGGGCGGTGACCGGGCTTACGTTGTGAAAATGTGCCTTGTGATGGTGGCTCTGGGCGTGATCGGCCTTGTGTGTGCAGTCACGGCGCAGTATTTTGCGGCGAAGGCCGCTGTGGGCTTTTCCGCACGGCTGCGCAGTCGGCTGATGGAGAAGATTCTGAGCCTTAGCTATACCCAAATTGACAATCTGGGCACCTCCACCATGGTTACCCGGATGACCTCGGACGTTAACCAGGTGCAAAATGCCGTGAATTTGACCTTGCGGTTGCTTCTGCGCTCGCCCTTTGTGGTGTTCGGGGCTATGATCATGGCGTTTACCATTGATTTTGATGCGGCACTGGTGTTTGTTGCGGTGATCCCTGCGCTGTGCGTGGTGGTGTTTGGCATCATGTTGATAACCATGCCTATGTACAAGAAGGTGCAAAACCGCCTGGATGGTGTCACCGGTGCCACACGGGATAATCTTGCGGGCGTGCGTGTTCTGCGTGGATTCTGCAAGGAGGAGTCCGAAAAGGAAGCTTTTCACAATAAAACCGGTCTGCTGACCGCCAGTCAAATGACCGCAGGCCGCATTTCTGCGATTTTGAATCCGCTGACCTTTGTGATCGTCAATTTGGCGGTGATCGCTTTGATCCAGGTGGGCGCCATCAAGGTCAGCGGCGGCATTTTGACCCAGGGCTTGGTGATCGCCCTTTACAACTATATGTCCCAAATCCTGGTGGAGCTGATCAAGATGGCAAATCTGATCATCACCATCACCAAAGGCGTTGCCTGCGCAAACCGCATTGGCGATGTTTTGGATCTGGAGGAGGAAAACGTTGCACCGGAAAAGGCTGTGCTTTCCGGCGGCCTGGAGTTTCAGAACGTTTCTGCCCAATATGATAGATCCGCTGAGGCGGCGCTGGAGGGCATCAGCTTCCGGGCAGAGCCGGGACAGACTATCGGCGTTATCGGCGGTACCGGTTCCGGAAAGAGCACCTTGGTGAACTTGATTCCTAAGCTGTATGATGCCGCCGGTGGCGAAATTTTGCTGGACGGTGTGCCGGTTTCTCAGATGGAGTATCGGACGCTGCGAAGTCAGATCGGTATCGTGCCCCAGAAGGCGGTGCTGTTTTCCGGCACCATTCGGGACAATCTGCGTTGGGGTCGGGAGGATGTGACCGATGAGGAGCTGTGGGCGGCGCTGGAGCTTGCCCAGGCACGGCAGGTTGTGGAGGATAAAGAAGGCGGCCTGGATGCCCATGTGGAGCAGGGGGGCACCAATTTCTCCGGCGGTCAGCGGCAGCGCTTGACCATTGCCCGTGCCCTGGTGCGCAAGCCCAGGATCCTCATTATGGACGACAGCGCTTCTGCCCTGGATTATGCCACCGATGCCGCTTTGCGGCAGGCGATTCGGGGTATGGATGATCCGCCGACTACCATCATCGTTTCCCAGCGGGCTGCCTCTGTGCGGTTTGCGGATCTGATTTTGGTGCTGGACGATGGACAGCTGGTAGGGAAGGGCACTCACCAGTCGCTGATGGAAGACTGTGCCGTGTATCAGGAGATCTACCACTCCCAGTTCCGGAAGGAGGTGGGCGGTAATGGCTAACAATTCCGTTTTGCGCAAGGTCTTGCTTCGCCTGCGGCGCTATGGGGTGGCAATGATCGGCTCGCTGATCCTGGCGCTGGCGTATGTTGCCATGACCTTGTACATCCCTATTTTGGTCGGTGAGGCTATCGACAGCATCATCGGCGTTGGGAAAGTGGATTTTGCGGCGGTGGGACTGTGCCTGCTGAAGATCGGCATTTGCACCGGTACCGCTGCCCTGGCACAATGGGTGATGAGCACCCTAAATAACCGGGTTACCTATCGGCTGACCCGGGACATTCGCAACGAAGCCTTCGATCACATTCAAAAGCTGCCGCTGAGCTACCTGGACAGCCATCCCAGCGGTGATTTGGTCAGCCGGGTGGTGTCGGATGTGGACACCTTTGCGGACGGTCTGCTCATGGGCTTTACCCAGCTGTTTACCGGTGTGATGACCATTTTGGGTACCCTGGCGCTGATGCTGCGGATCAGCTGGCCCATCGCTTTGGTGGTGATCTGCATTACGCCGGTGTCGCTGCTGGTGGCGAATTTCATCGCAAAAAAGACCTATTCCATGTTCCAGCTTCAGACCAAGACCCGTGGTGAACAGACTGCTCTGATTGATGAAACCATTGGAAATGTGAAGGTCGTCAAGGCCTTTGGTCATGAAAAGGCGTCTATGGATCAGTTTGATGAGGTCAATGACCGGCTGGAAAAATGCTCGCTGAAGGCGATCTTCTTCTCGTCGCTGGTCAATCCCAGTACCCGGTTTGTCAACTCCCTGGTGTATGCCGGTGTGGGACTGGTGGGCGCCATGGCGGTGATCGGCGGTTGGGGCGGCTTTACGGTGGGTATGCTCACCAGCTTTTTGAACTATGCCAATCAGTACACCAAGCCCTTCAACGAGATCTCCGGTGTCATTACGGAACTGCAAAATGCGCTTGCCTGCGCTGGTCGTGTGTTTGAGCTCATCGAAGAGCCAGCTCTGGCAGAGGAGCCTGCGGCGGATGTGCAGGTCACCGGCGGCGTGGAAATTCGGGATCTGGCATTTTCGTATGTACCGGAAAAGCCGTTGATCCGTGACTTTGATTTAACTGTGGAGCCCGGCCAACGGGTGGCGATCGTTGGGCCTACCGGCTGCGGAAAGACCACGTTTATCAATCTTTTGATGCGGTTTTACGACCCGGATGGGGGAAGCATCGCTGTGGACGGTGTCAATACCATGGACATGAGCCGCTCTCAGCTGCGGCGGAGTGTGGGCATGGTGCTGCAGGATACCTGGCTGAGTCGGGGCACGATCCGGGAGAATATTGCCATGGGCAAGCCCGGTGCCACGGATGATGAAATCATCGCCGCCGCCAAGCAGGCTCACGCCCACAGCTTTATCAAGCGCTTGCCCCAGGGATATGACACCGTGATCGGTGAGTCCGGAGGCAGTCTTTCCCAGGGGCAGAAGCAGCTTCTGTGCATCGCCCGGGTGATGCTGTGTCTGCCGCCGATGCTGTTTTTGGATGAGGCGACTTCCTCCATCGACACCCGGACGGAAATGCGTATCCAAAAGGCATTTGACACTATGATGCAGGGGAGGACCTCTTTCATCGTGGCGCACCGGCTGTCTACGGTACAGGAGGCGGACATGATCTTGGTGATGCGTGACGGCATGATCGTGGAGCAGGGCAGGCATGAGGAATTGCTGAAAAAAGGCGGTTTTTATGCCCAACTATATAACAGTCAGTTCGCCCATTGAAATCTGACAAAAAATCAAAAATAGTACTTGACAAATCGACCCTTATGGAGTATTATAGGCGAGTCGGACAGAGAACCGCAGACATGGAGAAGTCGCGTAGCTGGCCGAGCGCGCACGATTGGAAATCGTGTATACCCCAAAAGGGTATCGAGGGTTCAAATCCCTCCTTCTCCGCCAAAAGGGTTGCATAAAATAGATGCACCCACAGAAAACCCCGATTTTATCGGGGTTTTCGCCGTTTTTACGGCCGAAAAAAGCAAAGGTAGAATGACAGATGAAAACCGCCTATTTTGCCTAAACCGAGAGATATGAACTCTCGCAAAACCGAATACAAGCCACCGAGCGCATGGATAAGAACAAATCCATGCGCTTTTTTTATTTCCGCTGAAAGGAGGAAAACGATGCGAAAGCAAACCAACTTAGCCAAGGTCAAGCAAACAGCCCTTGCCAAACGGCAGTCGGAGCTGATCGGACGGCTCGTGTGCTGGATCGGCGAAACCGAGTCCGGTGAGGAACTGTATCATACGCTCTCCGAGGTCGTCGGTATGAAAGACGATGAGATTCGGGCGGCAGGCTTTACCTCCCTTGTCCCGTATTTCAACCGAGAAGGATATGCGCAGACCATTGCGGAATACCTCATCGACGAAGGCACGAATGACACCTACTCTGGAAACCTACACGTGCCGTTCTCGGAGATCAACAAAAGATACGGTGTCAACCTACCGACAGACAAAGAAATGCTGGATCTGATCCGTGACGCTCTTCTCGAACACGGCGACATCATCTCCGACTTGGAAACAAGCGAGGACTTCGACATGATGTTCTATACCATGTACTGTCCCTATGCTGAGGATGACGGTATCGCCGAGGATGACGGAGAGCGTCCGCAATTTATACCGCAGATGTAAGAAAGGAGAAAATCGACTATGCGACTACACGCAGAACTGCGACAAAAGCAATCCGAAATACAGGATGAAAACTGCATCGTCACAGATATTATTGAACTGCCCGAAAGCGAATACGCCTCGCTGTATCAGAACCTTCTGAGAGAGCGTGACTACCTTGCAGAAAGGGCGAATATGGAATCCTTCATTGACGGACA
>JAZNRS010000078.1:0-4920 GCA_045590815.1 Faecousia sp. | reverse complement strand
TCGAAAATCGGTTCCGAAGAGCCGATTTTTGACTGAGGGATTGTTTGCTGTTAACCTATAATTTTCCGTTTTTGAATTGATGCCGTGTTACAATCCCTCCGACCTCGCTTACGCTCGGCCACCTCCCTTTGCACAAGGGAGGCGTTCGCCTTCGGCGACGGCGGGGGCATGCCCCCGCCCTACAAAGATAAATAATCATTTCCACGACCTTAGATGTAAAAAATCCGCCCGGGTGGGCGGATTTTCACTTTGGAAGGGAGGGTCAAGACCCTCCCCTACATTATTATACCGGATCAGATCAGTTCGCCGAAGACGGGCAGGCTCTTGATGATCATGTCGTAGCTGACGCAGTAGCACACCCGGAAGTAGCCGGGGCAGCCGAAGCCGTCGCCGGGGACCACCAGCAGATCCTTCTGCTTCGCCTTCTGAGAGAAGGCGTTGGCATCGCCGCCGGGGGCCTTGACGAACAGATAGAACGCACCGTCGGGCTTGGCGACCTCGTAGCCCAAAGCGGTGAGGCCATCGTACAGGGCACGGCGGTTGCGGTCGTAGCTCTGAAGATCGGGACGGAGCTTTGCGCACCGGGCGATGACCTTCTGCCACAGACTGGGTGCGCACACATGACCTGCGCCACGGGCGGCACCGGCAACGGCGGCGTACAGGGCATCGTGGTCGGTGGCCTGCTGGGGCACATAAACATAGCCGATTCGTTCACCGGCCAGGGACAAAGACTTGGAATAGGAGTAGCTGACGATGGTATTGGGGTAGATCGTGGGGATGAAGGGCACCTCCACGCCGCCGTAAACCAGCTCCCGGTAGGGCTCATCCGCTACAATATAAATAGGATGTCCGTACTGGGCGGACTTGCGCTCCAGCAGAGCCGCCAGCTCCGTGAGGGTCTGCCGGGTATATACGGTACCGGCAGGATTGTTGGGAGAATTGAGGATGATGGCCACAGTATTCTCGGAGATCATCTCCTCCACCGCATCCAGCTTGATCTGGAAGCCCGGAACATCCGGGGGCACCACCTTAAATGTGGCACCGGCGCAGGTGACGAAGGGCTTGTACTCCGGAAAATAGGGGGCTACCGCCAAAATCTCCGCACCGGGCACCGCCAGGGCACGGAACACACTCACCAGCTCCGGCGCGGCACCGCAGCCGATGAACAGATCCTCCGCCCGGACACCGGCATCGTAGCGATCGTTCAGATCCTCAGCGATAGCTTTGCGCATGGCCATATCGCCCACGGCAGAGGTATAGCCATGGACAGCCAGAGAATCGGTGTCCTGCAAAATATCACGAATGGCATCGTCCACCGCCTTGGGCGCAGGGATGGAGGGGTTGCCCAGGCTGTAATCGAACACGTTTTCCGTGCCAACGATGGCGGCACGGGCACGTCCGTACTCGAACAGATCCCGGATGCAGGAGCGGTTGGAGCCCAGCTCATAACAAGTTTGATTGACCATTTTTATGCTTCCTTCCTATATAAACACATTTCGTATTTGATTCCGTTTTCTTCCCCGGATCGTAGGATTTCTGCCAAAAACCAACCCTTTTCCTTATCCAAATTGGGGAAGAAAGTGTCGGATTCCGGGGTACAGTGCACCTTGGTCACATAGGCGGTGTCGCAATAGGGGAGCATCTGCCGATAGATGCTGCCGCCGCCGGTGACGAAGGCTTTTTCTGCGGTTTTGGCCAATTCCACCGCTTCTTCGGGACTGTGGCAGAGGGTGAAACCGGGGATTTCCGTATTATTCCGGCTGATCGCCACGTTCACCCGTCCGGGCAGAGGCTTTTGGTCGGGAAAATCCTCGATGGTCCGCCTGCCAACGATGATCATGGCACCACGGGTGGTCTCCCGGAAGAATTTCCGGTCGGCGGTGAGGGCGATGGGCTGGGTGCCGTCCCGACCGATGCCCCAGTCGTCATATACAGCTACGATGAGTTCCATAAAAACACCTCCAAAGGCTCCCCTTGAGGGGAGCTGTCAGCGAAGCTGACTGAGGGGTGTTCGTTATCCGGTTTTACACCCCTCCGCCCAGTGCGTGCACTGGGCACCTCCCCTCAAAGGGGAGGCGTTATTACGTTCATCTCAAATCAAATTGCCATGGGGATCTCGAAATCGAAGGGATGGAACTGGTAATTTTCCATCTTGAAGGAGTCCTTGGTGAAGGCGTAGAAGTCGGTGATGCTCTCGTCCATGGAGAATTTCGGGGCAGGGAAGCCCTCACGCTCCAGCATGGCCTTTACCGCCGGGATGTGCCGATCGTAAATATGGCAGTCGGCGATGACGTGGACAAATTCGCCCACCTGCAGCCCGGAAACCTGCGCCATCATGTGCACCAGCATGGCGTACTGGCACACGTTCCAGTTGTTGGCGGTGAGCATATCCTGGGAGCGCTGGTTCAAAATGGCGTTGAGCTTGTTGCCGGTGACGTTGAAGGTCATGGAATAGGCGCAGGGATACAGATTCATCTCGTGCAGATCCTCAAAATTGTAGATGCTGGTGAGGATCCGCCGGGAGGCGGGATTGTGCTTCAGATCGTACAGCACCCGATCCACCTGGTCCATGTCGCCCTCTTTATAATGGTGCTTGATGCCAAGCTGGTAGCCGTAGGCCTTGCCGATGGTGCCATCCTCGCCTGCCCACTCGTCCCAAACGTGACTGCCCAGGTCGCAGATCCGGTTGGATTTTTTCTGCCAGATCCACAGCAGCTCGTCCACGGCGGACTTCCAATAGGTGCGCCGCAGGGTCATGATGGGGAATTCCTCCGCCAGGTCGTAGCGGTTCACCACGCCGAATTTTTTGATGGTGTGGGCAGGGGTGCCGTCCGCCCATTTGGGACGCACATCCAACCCCTCATCGGAAAATCCGTTGTTCAAAATGTCCAGACAGGTCTGGCGATACAACTCGTCCGCTCTGCTCATAGACTACCTCCAAAGACGTATTTATGATATTGTAGCACAGTTTTTGAACAATGTAAATGATTGTTTATATGATTAGCGACGCACCAAAAAGAAGCATGTCATTGCGAGCCAGTGCGCACACTGGCGTGGCAATCTCCTAAGATTTCCGCATCGCCGTGGGGGATCGCCACACCAGTGACATCGGTCACTGGTTCGCGATGACAGTGTATCTTTGGTGCGCTAAACAATTATTTACCGTTCCATTTTTTCTAATTTGTCCAGGACTGCCTGGAAATATTCCGGCAGAGGCGCAAAGACCATCACCGGGCGACCGTCCCGGGGGTGCTGGAAGCACAGCGCACCGGCGTGGAGCACCTGGGAATCCTGCCCCAGCTCCGGCTTTTTCCGTCCATAGACCAGATCCCCCAAGATCGGATGCCCGATGTGCGCCATGTGGACACGGATCTGATGGGTACGTCCCGTTTCCAGCCTGCACCGGATGTGGGTATAGCCACGGTACCGGCGCACCACCTCCCAATGGGTCACGGCGTGCTTGGAATTGCGCTGGGTCACGGTCATTTTCTTCCGATCCGAGGGGTGCCGTCCGATGGGCGCATCCACGGTGCCGCTGTCCTCCCGGAGGCTGCCGCAGACGATGGCCTCATAGGTCCGGGCCATGGTGTGATCCTTCAGTTGACTGGCAAGCATGGTGTGCGCCAGGTCATTTTTCGCCACAGCCAGCAGTCCGGAGGTGTCCTTATCGATGCGGTGGACGATGCCCGGGCGCAGCTCGCCGTTGATGCCGGACAGGTCATCCCCCAGGGCGTACAGCAGCCCGTTGACCAGGGTGTCATCCTGGTGACCGGCGGCACGATGCACCACCAGCCCCTTGGGCTTGTTGATAACCAACAAATCTTCGTCCTCGTAGACAATATCCAAAGGAATTTCTTTGGGCACAATGTCCACTTCCTTAGGCTCGGGCACGGTGACGGAAATGGCATCGCCGGAATTCAGCTTGTCATTTTTCTTGCCGGGTTTGCCGTTGCGCAGGACGCACCCCTCCTCCAGCAGCTTTTGCGCCGCCGACCGGGTCAGTCCCGGCACGCTCCGTGCCAAAAAGGCATCCAGCCGTTCCCCAGCCAGGTCAGCTTCCAGAATCATGCTTCTCTTCCTTCCAGAATTTCTTGTTGAAGAAGATCAGACTCACCGCCAGGGCGATGCATCCGCAGGTGACGAAAATATCTGCCACGTTGAACACGGCGAAGTTCATAAAATCCACCTCGATCATGTCTATAACGTAGCCCAGGCGCACCCGGTCGATGACGTTGCCCAGACCGCCGGCGTAAACTGCGGCGATGCAGAACCGCTCGAATTTGGTAAAGGGCATGGGTTTTTTGAAATATTCAAAGATCAGCGCGGCGGTGAGCAGCACGAAAAGTCCCACAAACAGCCACCGCATTCCCTGGAAAGAGGAAAACGCCGCGCCGGTATTTTGCACATAGGTCAAATGGAAGATGCCGGGGATGGCATCCACGGAGCCGAACAGGGGGATATTTTGCAGCACCAACAGCTTCGTCACCTGATCGGCAGCCACAATGCCCGCCACCATAAGGCAGTAATAGAAAAGTTGCACAGTAATTACCTCCAACCGGAATGTAGTTGAGAGTTGATAGTTGAGAGTTGTGGTATTTCCTTCGGAAATGATAAAAATAGTCGGCGAAGCCGACACCTTAACTCTCCACTCTCAACTATTATCGTTACATTATATCTTACCATCTCTTGTGGGAAATGTCAAATTCGCCAGGGGCTTCCCATGGCAAATTCTGCTTGAAAATGCGACTGTTTTGCGGTATCATGGATGCATAAGGAATGTAAATGATTGTTTAGCGCACCAAAGATACACTGTCATCGCGAACCAGTGACCGATGTCACTGGTGTGGCGATCCCCCACGGCGATGCGGAAATCTTAGGAGATTGCCACGCCAGTGTGCGCACTGGCTCGCAATGACATGC
>JAZNRS010000077.1:0-37283 GCA_045590815.1 Faecousia sp. | reverse complement strand
CGCAGCATATCCTGCAGGGAAGCGGAGGACAGAACGTACTGCTGCTTGATGCGCAGGCGCTTGCCTTCCCAGGTGGAGTCGTTGGGGTACAGAACACGGGTGATGTCCTCAGCCTTGTTCTTCTGAGCCAGAGCGCGCAGGTAGTCCTGATCGTTGAAGGCGTTGAAGTCCAGCTCTTCCTCAGCCTCACACTGCCACAGACGCAGGGTGTTGATGTTGTCGGTGCCGTAGCCGATGACAGGAACGTCGTAGGGAACAGCCAGGACGGTGTGGTCGGGGAAGGAAACCTTCACAGTGTGGTTGTAGCGGCGGTAGGACCAGGGATCGCCGTACTTGGTCCAGTCGTCGGCGGCCTCGATCTGAGAGCCGCTCTGATCAAAGCTCTGCTTGAACAGACCGAAGCGGTAACGCAGGCCGTAGCCGCTCAGAGGTACATTGATGCTGGCAGCGGAGTCCAGGAAGCAGGCAGCCAGACGGCCCAGACCGCCGTTACCCAGAGCGGCGTCCTCCACATCCTCCAGGATGGACAGATCCACGCCACGCTCGGCGAACAGCTGCTTCATCTCGTCCAGGATGCCCAGGTTGTACAGGTTGGAGTACACCAGACGACCGATCAAATACTCGGCAGAGAAGTAGTAAGCCTTCCGCTCGTGCATCCGGCAATGCTTGGAGTGGTTCCAATTGTCGGAAATGGCCATCATGACGGCCTCGCCCAGAGCCTCATGCAGCTCCTGGGGGGTGGCCTCCTGCAGGGAAACGTCGTAGGTGTACTTCAGCTGAGCCTCAGTCCACTTCAAAATATTCAGGCAATTGTACTTCATGTTTAATCTCCTAACTTATGTGGTAGGTCTTTTTTATCAAGCCAGACGACCGTACAGCTCAGTCAGCTTACGGACCTTCCGGGCAAGCTCGTTGTTGATCACGCCGTCCTTGGCTCTCCAGATCCAGTTGGTGCCGTCGCAGATTCCGGGGAAATTCATCCGGGCATCGGCGCCCAGATCCAGGTAATCCTGCATCTGGATGATGCACATGTCGGAAACGGAGCTCATGGCGGTGCGGATGGTGCCCCAAACCATGCCTTCCTCCTCAGACAGCTTCATGTACTCGGTGGCGTAGGCGATGGCCTCAGGGGTAGCGGTTTCAAACCACTGGCGCATGGTCATATTGTCATGGGTACCGGTGTAGCAAACGCTGTTCTGGGGATAGGTGTGGGGCAGGTACTCGGAGGGCTCACGGGAATCGAAAGCGAACTCCAGGATCTTCATGCCGGGGTAACCGGAGGCATCCCGCAGATCCAGAACCTCCTGAGTCAGGAAGCCCAGGTCCTCAGCGATGAAGCTGATGTGGGGCAGACCGTTCTTCACAGCCTCGATGAAGGCCATGTCGGGACCCTTGACCCAGCGGCCATTGCGGGCGGTGGTGTCGCCGTAGGGGACAGCCCAGTAAGCCTCGAAGCCGCGGAAGTGGTCCATACGGATCACGTCATACAGCTTGCCGGCAGCACCCAGGCGCCTGATCCACCAGGCGAAGCCGTCCTGCGCCAGCACGTCCCAACGGTACAGGGGGTTGCCCCAGAGCTGACCGTCAGCAGAGAAGGCATCGGGGGGGCAGCCTGCCACGTCGGTGGGATCCAAATTTTCGTTCAGCTGGAACAGATTGGGGTTGCTCCAAACCTCAACGGAATCGTAGGGAACGTAGATCGGCACGTCGCCGATGATCTTCACGCCGTTGCGGTGTGCGTAGTCGCGCAGGCTGTTCCACTGCTTGTAGAACATGAACTGCACGAAGCTGTAGAAGCGGATCTCGTCAGAGAGCTCCTGGCGAGCGCTGTCCAGAGCGGCAGCATCCCGGAACTTGAGGCTGTTGTCCCACTGGTACCAGGGAGCGCCGTTCAGCTTGCCCTTCAGGGCCATGAACAGAGCGAAATCCGGCAGCCAGTCGGCGTTCTCGTTGCAGAAAGCGTCGAAATCGGCACCGCCGCCGAAGCGGTTGTAAGCCTTGCGCAGGACGGACAAGCGGTTGTTGTACTGCTTGCCGAAGTCCACCTTCTCTTCGCTCCAGTACCACTCAATACCCTCCAGGTCGGCATCGGTGAGCAGACCGTCACCCTTGAGCCAGTCAAGGTCGATGAGGTAGTGGTTGCCTGCGAAGGTAGAGCAGGACTGATAGGGGGAGTCGCCGTAGCCGGTAGGAGTCAGGGGGAGGATCTGCCAGTAGGACTGACCTGCTTCCTTCAGGAAATCCACGAAAGCAAAGGCATTCTTACCCAGGGTGCCGACGCCGTATGCGCCGGGCAGGGAGGTGATGTGCATCAAAATACCGCTTTTGCGCATGATTCTTGCTCCTTATATATTATTTTGTTTGGAACCCGGCACGGTTGAGGCATTATTGCCCAAAAAATGCCGGTTTAGTCGGCATTTTACCATGGTGTCGTAATTTTTGAAACGTTTCCAATTTTAACATTGTGTAACGAATCAGAAAAATGTTCCAACGTTAGAGTAATACTTTTTCCCCGATTTGTCAAGTGCGAGTCGCTCCGAAAAGGGGTACGCAGCGCATTTTTGGACAATTTGCGAAGAATGTTCGTTGATTCTTCATGGTTTCGCCCGGTTTTTTCGACACTTAGCTGAACCCTATTCGCTTATTCACCGGGCATATTCATTTCAGCCTCCTGCGGAAAAACGCATTTATCTTCGTAGGGGCGGATGCCCACATCCGCCCGCGGGCGGGTCAATGCCCCGCCCCTACAAGGTTTTGGGCGGCAGGTTGCCGCCCCTACGATGCGCCTGCGGCGAAGGGAGGGTCAATAAGGGAGAGCCGGAATGAAAAATGTAAAATTATATATCCCCGGCTTCGATTGGGCAAAGCTCATCGGCTCCGTTCTGGTGGCGACGCACCTTATTTTTTCTCCACCTTCCTTTGGCGCTATGTGGATGTGCCGATTTTCCTCAAGGGCTGGGAGCGGCGCTTTTTGTGGGTGCTGATCCCTCTTTCGGTACTGGTTACCGTGTTCAGTGTCTACGGTGAACGGCTGCCGCTGCAGGCACGCGCCGGCTGGGAATATTTCGATATGGCAGCCTATTTCATTACTCGCTCTACACAAGGCATTTTGTATGTATATCTGGGTATGTGGATATCCCGTCATCGGGATCGGGTGGCAAAATTCCGGCTTTGGAAGGGCATTTTACCTGCGCTGAACGTCACAGCCGCCGAAGCCTTTTTGATGTACCGGTTCAGCGGCGCAGCGCTGGGAGAGATGCGGATCAATATCACGGTGTGCGTGTGGTCTGTGTTGATCCTGCTGCTTCTTCTGCGGATGAAGGGCAGCGGCATCCAAAAATATCACCGATTTGTTGCGCTTTTCAGCGGCTTGCTGTATTTTTTGCATATTGTACTGGCGGATATTTTGGAAAACTGGCTGCACAATGCGCTTTTGTGCCTGCTGGCGGTCCTGGGCATCACCCTTGGACGCAGCCTGCTGGTGGTTTGGCTGACAGGACGAAAGCATAGGGGGCAAACCGATGGATTACAAGCCGAATATCTGGCTGGGCACGGCGACGATGCTGTATCGCTGCTGCATGACCCAGCAGGAGCCTGCGCTGCGGCTGCCTGCTTTTGTGGTTTCCACAGCGGATGCTGGGAGAACGGCTGCCGAAGTATATGTATCCACAAACCATCCTGCTGTGGGATACCTTCCCCGTGAATTCCTCCGGCAAAACCGACGTTCTTCGCATCCGTCAAGATGCGCAAGAACGGTCAAACGGAAATAGCAAAGCCTTCTGCTGACGCAGAAGGCTTTGTTGAGCGTGTCAAAAAAGCGGTGTCATTCCGAGCCAGTGCGCACACTGGCGTGGGAATCCCACGTTTTTCGAACTTTTTTTAGTCAAAAAACCAGCATTTCACTCCTATTTAGGGGATTGCCACACCAGTGACATCGGTCACTGGTTCGCAATGACAGTTTTTTTGACAGTCTGAAGAGAGAGGCTTATGCCTCTCTCTTATTTTCGGACTCGAACTCATCAATTTATTCTCTCATTTACCATTCACATATTGCAGTTTTTCCCAAAATATGATATCATTGTTATAACTTCAATTTCCGGAGGTGCTTATGAAAAAACTCTTAAATCCCTGGGAATGGCTGGGTACCGGCATTCAGCTGATGATTTTTGCACTCCTGCTTCCCTTCCTGTCCATCCTTTTCGGCATTATGATGGAATCCGCTCCCGCAGCGAAGGACAGCTTCGCCTCTGCAGTGCTTTCCTTCCTCCCCTACTCTGACCCCATCCAAAACACCGTCACCGGTCTGGAGCTCTCCGGCAATGGCATGTCCCTGCTCACCTACATGGCCGCACTGATGGACACCATCAGCGGCAACGTGATCGCCGCCATGTACTTAGGCTCCTGGCTCTTTGCCTTCCGCATCATCTTCAAGGAGTCCATCGCCGCCGGTTTTCTGAAGATCCGTGGTCTGCCCATTCTGCAGGTGGTGTGCGGACTGTTCTTCGGTGCGCTGACCTTCGTGCTCCTGCAGGATGATCTGTCCGCCATTTTGGCAACTCTGTTCATTTTCACCATGGACGTCGTGCTGACCATCATCTTTGTAGATAAACCCGTGTGGAAGAAAATCCTGGATCTGGCATGCAATCTGAGCCTGCAGAGCATCCTGGCTGCGCTGACCATCGGTTATTTTGCGGCCCTGGCTTCCTGCGTGCAGGGTTACTACGACAACGTCACCCAGGCCGCCGCTGCCATAGGCACGGTGACAGCGCTGTGGCTGGTCTACCTCATCACACAATATTTGATCACCGAAAAGTAAGCTTGCGGGGTCGGGCATGCCCGACCCCGGCTTTTTTGCGCACTTCATTCACAGTTATTTCACTTTACATTTCTGATAAAATCTAGTATCATATAGGAAAAGACCCCTTGGAGGCAGTCCTATGGAGAAAATACAGCAGTTATTTCAAAAGAAAATTAAGAAAAAAACAGCCAAAAACATCATTTACTGGTCGGTTGTGGCTACATTGAGCGTCATCGTGATCCTTTGCGCATCCGTCATCGCCGAAAAGGCCATCACGGACAAGCAGGACAAGAATAACTGGGATGATCTTGCCGCCCAAAAGGAAGCCATGGCCCAAACCGCTACCCGTCCCACCATCCCGGATGAACCTATCATCATCCCCGACGAGCCGGAACCCTCCGACGGCACCACCAAGTCCACAGAACCCATTGTGGATTCGGACATTCTCTTTGAGTACCGGGCATTCTACGAGCTGAACAACGATATGGTTGGCTGGATCAAGATCGAAGATACCACCATCAACTATCCGGTCATGCAGACACCCAACAGCAAAGACTTCTATCTGCGCCGGGATTTTTCCAAGAATAGTGCCGTTTGCGGCGCCATCTACGCCAGAGAAGAGTGCGATGTGAACAAGCCCTCCACCAACATCGTCCTCTACGGTCACAACATGAAAAACGGCACCATGTTTGCCGACCTGCACAAGTACAAGAGCAAGTCCTTTTGGGAAGAACACAAATATGTGTACTTCGACACCCTCACCGAGTACCACACTTACGAGGTCTTTGCGGTGTTCATGACCAGCGCCGACCTGGGCGAGGGCTTCAGCTACCACCTGTTCAACGACACCAAGGACGCAGCGAAATTCGGCAGATTTATCAACAACTGTCTGAGCCTCGCATACTATGACACCGGCATCCACCCCAAATACGGCGAAAAGCTCCTCACCCTGTCCACCTGCGACAGAACAGTTGAGGAAAACGGTCGTCTTGTGGTAGTCTGCCGCCTGCTTGTATGACAAAGATCCGCATGCCAACAAGGCATGCGGATTTCTTTTTAGTCAAAAAAGTCCTTCACCACATCGAAAAATTTCTTCCGTTTGGGGCTGGACTTGCTATCCAGACCCTCGTCCAGCTTTCGCAGGAGCTCCTTCTGCTCCCGGTTCAGCCGGGTGGGGGTTTCCACCACCACGGTGAATTTCTCATCGCCACGGCGCTTGGGATTACTGATGTGGGGGATGCCCTTATCCCGGATGGTAAAGGTGGTGCCTGTCTGAGTGCCCTCGGGGATGCTGTAGGTCACCTTGCCGTCCAGGGTCGGCACCTGGATCTCTGCGCCCAGCGCCGCCTGGGTAAAGGTGATGGGCACCTCGCAGTAAACGGTGGTATTTTCCCGCTGGAAAATGGGGTGCCGCTTGATGTAGATCTCCGTCAGCAGGTCGCCGTTGGGACCGCCATTGGTGCCAACGCTGCCCTCGCCACGCATACGGACACTCTGCCCTGCGTCCACGCCGGCAGGGACATTGACTTTAATGGTCTTGCTCCGGCGCACCTTGCCCTTGCCACGGCAGGTGCCGCAGGGGGTGCGCACCATCTTGCCACGACCGTTGCAGGAAGGACACACGGCGGTGGACTGCATCTGCATGCCCATAAAGGACTGGGTGGTGCGGATCTGTCCGCTGCCACGGCACTGCTGGCAGGTTTCGATAACGCCATCGGCGCTGCCGGTTCCGTTGCAGGCGCTGCAGTGCTCGATGCGGTGCACCGAAACCTCCTTCTGACAGCCAAAAGCCGCCTCCTCGAAGGTCAGCTCCAGCCGGGAGGTGATGCTTTCGCCCTGGCGGGGCACATTCTGACTCCGGGCACGGCTGCTGCCGCCGCCGAAGAAAGAGCCGAAAATATCGCCCAGATCGCCAAAATCTCCAAAACCGCCAAAGCCGCCGCCATAGCCACCTTGACCTGCGCCGTAGTTGGGGTCAACCCCGGCGAAGCCGAACTGGTCATACCGGGCACGCTTCTGGTCATCGGAGAGGACTTCGTAAGCCTCGCCAACCTCCTTGAACTTCTCCTCGGCTTCCTTGTCGCCGGGGTTCCGGTCAGGATGGTACTTCATGGCACTTTTTCTGTATGCTTTTTTTATTTCCTCAGCGGTGGCGTTTTTGTTAACGCCCAGCACCTCGTAGTAATCACGTTTATTCTCTGCCATAGTTACACCTCGCAATTTAGCCTCTCCTTTGAGGGGAGGTGCCCCGTAGGGGCGGTGGGGTGTTCACCCCTCAGTCAGCTTCGCTGACAGCTCCCCTCAAGGGGAGCCTTTAGTTTGCCACTTGGACCATGGCGAACCGAACGACCTTGTCGCCGATCTTGAAGCCCTTCTGGAACACCATGGAGATGGTATTCTCGCCCAGGTTTTCGTCCTCGGTGTGCATCACGGCGTTGTGCAGGTTGGGATCGAATTCCTCACCGACCTCGCCGAAAATCTCCACGCCCAAAGCGGTAAAGATCTTCACCAGCTCGTTCATGGTCATTTCCACGCCCTTTTTATATGCCTCGTCGGCAGTTTCCTGGTTCAGCGCACGCTCCAGATTGTCGTACACCGGAAGCATTTTCGCCACAGCATCAGCCTTGCCGTTGCCGTAGGAGGCTTCCTTTTCCTTGACGGTACGCTTGCGGAAATTGTCGTAATCCGCCGCCAGACGCAGGTAGCTGTCATGCTCGGCGTTGTATTTTTCCTCCCAATTGACTTCGGGAGTTTTCACCGCTTCGGTGGTTTCTACTGTTTCTTCAACAGGCGTTTCTTTTTCCTTCTTTTCCTTTTTTGCCATGTTTATGCCTCCTGCTGTCATTGCGGAAAGTAGCGCACACTGGCGTAGCAATCTCCCAAACATTCCGCAAACCTTCGGGGATCGCCACACCAGCCTGCGGGCTGGTTCGCGATGACAATCATATTTTATTCATTCTCGCTTGCTTCCGGCAACTGGGGTTGCTCGGGCTTTGCGAACATCTTCGACAGACTTTCCGCAAAATAGCTCAGTCGGGCGGTGACCTTGGCGTAGTCCATTCTGGTGGGGCCAACCACGCCGATCATGCCCTGCAAACCGTCCCCGATGTCGAATTTGGTCATGACCACCGAGGTATCCTTCAGCTCCTGGGCCACATTTTCCGGACCAACCAGCACCTTGGTGCCGTTTTCATTCATCATCACCGCCGGAAGATTGCTCAGAGCATCCTCATCGATAGAGCTCAGAACTTTTTGCGCCTTATCCACATCCCGGTACTCGGGCAAGCCCAACAGCCGCGCCTGACCGGCGATGGCCATATTGGTGCCCCCCTGGCGACGGAGGGTATCGGTGGCAAAATCCACGATCACCGGCACCAGCGCCGCTGCCTGCCCGGCAGAGATCATGACCTTTTCCAGCAGCTCTGCCGAATATTCCTCTGCGGTCAGACCGGTCATGGCGGCATTCAGCACCGCGCTGAGCAGCTTCAGATCCGTTTCGGATATGTTCAGCGGCAGCTTGATCAGCTTGTTGACCACCTCGTCGGTGGAGAGCATCACCACCAGAATCACACTGCTCTGCCCTGCTAAGATCAGATCGAACCGCTTCACCGTGGCACCGCCCTGACGGGAGGCGACGGAAATTGCCGGCAGATCGGTGGCTTGGGACACAAGCTTTGCGACCTTTTCCATCATTTTGTCCACCTGCTGCATCTTTTCCTCAATGCTCAGGCTGATGGACTTGGTTTCATCAATGCTCAGGCGGTAGTCCGACATCAGCTCATCCACATACAGCCGGTAGCCAGCCGCCGAGGGGATTCGTCCTGCGCTGGTGTGGGGCTGCTCCAGATAACCCAGATTGGTCAGCTCCGCCATTTCGTTGCGGATGGTGGCCGAGGAGTATTTCATGTCCGGCAGCTCTGTGATTGCTTTGGAGCCCACAGGCTCAGCGGTGCGGATATACAGATCCACCACGGATCGCAGTACCTTCTTCTTACGCTCGGATAATTCCATAGGTCACCTTCCTTTCTTAGCACTCGAACTCTCTGAGTGCTAAGCACACTATAGCAGAGAGTGCTAAAATTGTCAAGGGGTCGTTTTTGAATTATTTTTGAACATTTCTATTATGCCTGAAAAAAGCCCTTCTATCGGCATAAAAATGGTGAAAATGATTGCTTATAAGATTATTGAAATGTAGGCCGAGGGCATGCCCTCGCCGTCGCCGAAGGCGCATAAATTATTATTTCCCTTCGGGAAATCCGGAAATTGTAAACAATTTCCGGCGGCGGGGGCATGCCCCCGCCCTACAGTAGGGGTTCCATTTACTCCGCTAAACAATCATTTATTGTTCTTTTATGCGCAAAAGAGGCATGCCACGCATGCCTCTTTATTCCTTTTCCGACCAGCGGAGCATATTGGGGTTCAGCAGCGCCAAGCCCATAGCCATCCAGAAGGTATTATAATGCAGCGCAAAGGACAGATCATCCAGGATACAATGCACCGCCACGGTGACGCAGATCAAAATAATATGGTACTCCTTCAGCTTCCACAGCTTGTACATCGCCCAGGTGCAGATACCCAGCAGCGCACTGAAAAACAGGATGCCATACCGCTGGAGGATCTTCACATACAGGCAATCCACATAAGTATAGACCTTATTTGTGGAATTACCGAAGGCATCCAGACCGTTGCCCACCCAGGAGATATGACGGCTGAAGAAAGTCACACCGTCCCGTTCCAGAGATTTTTTGCCCAGGCTCAGCCGGCTTTCCAGCATGGAATTCAGCCGCCGCATCCAGGGAACAGCACTGTTGTACACCAGAGTCATCACCAGCGAGCTGATACCGCATACCGCAAAGGATGCGGTGCAGGCACCCCAGAAAACCTGGACCTTTTCCGTGACCTTGGGCAAAAAGCGCATCGCCAAGCCCATCACCAAAAGCAGCATAGCCAAGGCAAAGGAGATGCGGGAATCGGTCTTGATGTAGACCACCAGGTTCACCGCAGCCCATACCACGGAGCCCACGATGGGCAGCTTGTGCTTGTTCAGGTAGATCCAAAGTCCGGTCATATTCAGCAGGATACCCGGCAAAAACAGCGCATACCGGAAGCCCAAAAACTCCCGAATACGGCTGCCCTTGGCGGTGACCACGTTGTCAATGATACCCAAATAGCCGCTGAGCACCACGATCCCCACCACCACCGCACTCACATTCAGACTGAACCGGGCGATCTTGGCGAAGTGGATATTCCGGGCGCTGTAAATATACAGGATCATCAAAGGAACCAGACGATTCAGATTGCCATTACTGATGGCAAAGCCGATGCAGGACATGCCTGCCGTGATCGCCAATCCGATCCAGTTTTGTCCCCAGCGAATGCTGGTGTGTACCTCGTAGGCCGCCAGCAGTGCAACGCAGACGATCTGCATCCACATCAGCGGATAGCCCACGAAATACCGGTAGTAGAAGGTGGTACTGAGCAGCGATGTCACCAAAAACAGCCCGTAGGACGCAAAATACAGCCATTCCCACTTCCAGATTCGGCGCAACGGCTCCAGGACCCGACCTTGAACCGATTGATTCATGGAATCCAACTCCCTTACATCAGCCAACCGGCGATGTGATAAGCACGATACTTGGTCTTGACCATCATTTTCACAAAGCGGCTGTAATCCATCGCCGCATCCAGGATCTCCGGACATTCCTTTTCCAGCCGCTGACCGAAGGCCTTCAGTTCTCCGTAGGGAGCCTTGCCCCGATCCAGATAGCAGAAGAACTTCATCTGTGCGGCGGTTTCCTTCACCAGGCGGCGGCGGACGAACTCCCGCTTGCTGGTCTTATTCTCCGGCAGAGAATTGTAAATACCGATGAGGTTCCAGAACACCTTCTCATGCTCCTTGTAATGCTTGCGGATGCCGGTCTTGCTGACGCTCTGACCCTCACGGCCAATGCGGTAGACATACACCGGCTTGTGCCAGATGTAAACCGACTCTATGAAGGGCACCGGGCGGTTCACCAGCTCCACATCGGTGTAGAAGCAGTGCTCGGTGATGGTGATGTTGTTCTCCTGCAGCAGCTTGGTGCGGAAGCAGGAGCAGTGCATGGGGGAAATGGTGGTAAAATCCATCTCATCGAAGGCATACTTGCCCTCGGGCAGGGCTTCAAAGTAGTCCTTGACCACCTCACTGCTGTCGACCTCATTGAACATCCGCATGGGGGTGATCACATAGTCCGCATCCACGGAGCGCAGCATTTCTACGAAAGCATCCAGGTTTTCGGTGTCGAACCAGTCGTCACCGTCCAGCTGCTTGAAATACTTGCCCTTGGCAAGACGGATGCTGGTGTTGATCACGGAGCCGTAGCCGCCGTTTTCCTTGTGCACGCCGAACACACTGTCCGGATATTTTTCTTCATATTCCTTTACGATCTTCAGGGTATCGTCCCTGCCGCCGTCGTCCACCACCAAGATCTGCAGCGCATCGATGCAGCCCTTGCTGATGATGGAGTCCAAAGTGCCCCGAATGTAATCCTGCACGTTGTATGCGGCGATGGAAATGGTCAAAATTTTATCCATAATATCCTCACTTTATTGCGTCCAGCGTAGCCTCCACGCCGGATACCAAATCGAATAGCCCATGCCATCCCAGTGCCTCCAGGGCAGCGGAATCCAGGGCAGAATTGTCCATCAAATTAAAGTTTTTCGCCTCTGCGTCGGTGGGGTTTTCAAACACCAGCGACACACCGGCAGCATCGGCAATGCTCTGCGCCATTTGGCGAATGGTCACGATGCTGTTAGGGTTGGAAATATTGTAGGCGTGGGCGCTTTCGCCCTTGAGCAGCACCGTCAGCATGGCGCTGACGCAGTCCAGCACATAGCAGTACGAGCGCAGCTGACTGCCGGCGCTTTTCATCACGATATCCTTGCCTGCCAGGGCATCCCGGGGAAACTGGGACGACACCCGGTTGTCGGAGGCGGTACAGGTGGGGCCGTACACATGTCCGGGACGGACGATGATCGTGTCCACGCCGTACTGCTGGGTATAGGCGGCGCAGAGGGTCTCCGCCGCCCGCTTGGAGCTGGGGTAGCAGGCCCGGGGGTTGAGAATGTCCACGAAGCCGTACTCCTGCTCGTGATAGGGGTCGCTCCCCTCTTTTCTGCCGTAGACCTCGCTGGAGGAAACGTACAGCACCCGCTTGGCACCGGTATCTGCGGCATAGCGAAGCAGGTTGTCCATGCCCACGAAATTCGCCACCATGGTCTGCACCGGCTGGGCACCGTAGGCGGCAGGATTGGCGTTGCTGGCACCGTGGATGATATAGTCAAACTGCTCATCGAACGTCAAAGGCAGCGCCGCATCGTATTGCACAAAATGCAAATTGTCGCAATTTTTCCAATGGGAAAGGCGGTTTTGCAGCTTCTGCGTGTTGCGTCCGGCGGCAAAGACCTGCACATCCCCCATAGCAACCAAAGCATCCACCAGGGCAGAACAGATCAGTCCACCGGCACCGGTGATCAGCACCGATTTTCCCCGGAGCTGTTCCCAGCCGGGAATGGATTCCCGGATCCGTGCCAAATCGGCGATATATTTATCTGTATAACGCATCCGGGTCGTCCTTTCAGAGTAGTAAAGCCTCCCCTTGAGGGGAGGTGCCCCGTAGGGGCGGTGGGGTGAAACACCCCTCAGTCAGCTTCGCTGACAGCTCCCCTCAAAGGGGAGCCTGATTTATTTTTTGATCCAGCTATCCTGGGTCATGTACAGCAGTGCCTTGAAGATCTTCAGATCATCCAACGTGGTGATCTTCAGATTCTCCTCGGAGCCCTTGGAGAAATAGGTCATGCGACCCAGCTCCTTCATGAGCATACAGGAGGCGGCGGTATTGGTGATACCCTTGCTCAGCGCCTCCAGGTGGGCGCCGTACAGCTCGCCCAGCTTGTAGGTGTGAGGGGTCTGGGTACGCAGCAGCCGCTCCCGTTCCGTAGATACGCAGGAGCTGATGCCGTCGTCGGTCTCAAACACCACCTCGGTGCAGGGGATCGCCGCCACAGCGCTGCCATACTTGGAGAAAGTAGCCAGACTGTCGGAAATGATCTGACTGGAAACCAGGGGACGGTTGCCATCGTGGATGAGCACCACATCATCGTCAGAAAGCTCTTCTTTCAGCACGTCCAAGCCCTTTTTGATGGACTCCTGACCGCTTTCGCCGCCGGGAACCACCCACTTCAGCTTGGTGATATTAAACTGCTTGGCGTACGCCCACAGCACGGCGCTCCAGGATTCCAGCGTCACCACGATGATGGCATCGATGCTGGGATGGTTCTGAAAAGCCTCCATGGTGTAAATGATCACGGGCTTGTTGTCCACATGGATAAACTGCTTGGGGATGTCCTGATTCATCCGGGTGCCGCTGCCGGCGGCGGTAAGCAATGCTACGTTCATAGTTTTCTCCTATTCTTCCACCCGGTAGCCGCTGTCACAATGGGGGACGCGCTTATCTTCCGGAGGGAGTTTCATGTAATCACCGTAAAGGTTGCCTAAATACACATCGTAATTGGCGTAGCCCCAGACCTGGATGCCTTCAAAGTCCATACGGCTTTGGGGGAGCATCGCTTCCTTGGGCCAGCGCTCCTTGTGCCCGTACATACCGGTGAGGGCGCCCACCAGCTCCGCCTTTTCAAAGGAAACCCGGCTGCACACCTTTTCCAGCTTTTCGGCAATGCGGAAGGGGCCGATCTTGCGCAGTATGGGACGGTACAGATCCTTGATCTTGGCTGCCAGCGCGCCTTTTCGGCTGGTGCCTTTTTTCTCAACACTGGTCAGCAGGAAGCGGCGCAGCTGCTTGACACGCCAGCACTGCCATTTGAAGGACAGCTTGCCCTTGGGCAATCCGTCCACCGGGAAAATGTCCATACCGATGTAGGGGCAGTCGTCCTCCTCCGCCATATCCGCCTGACGCTTCACGTCGTAGCGAATATAGCGTCCGAAATGCCGTGCAAGGGTGCCGTCCCGGTGGCTGATCACATCCCGTTTGCCGGGAAGCTTCAGCTTTCCTTCCGCTTTCAGCTTCAGCAGCCGCTCATAGTCCGGACGGGGCATGCACACATCCACGTCGTTATCCCAGGGGATGAATCCCCCGTGGCGCACGGCACCCAACAGCGAGCCGCCCGCCAGATCATAGCGCAGCCCGTGATGCTGGCACAGGCCGTCAAATTCCCGCAGCAGCTCCAAATAGACCTGCTGCATTTCCTGCAGGCTCAAAAGCTCCACAGACCGCACCTCCTTACAATTCGATTCTGGTATAGTCGCCCCGGTGGAACTGCTCCACCACCGCCGTGGCACGGAGCACCTCCTGCCGGGTATGCTGAATGCTCCGTTCTGTGCCGTTGATGGCATGGAGGAAGCTGTAGATCATGTACCGCAGACCCTCGCCATCGTAGCTGTAGAAATACTTTTTCACATTCCGCAGATCCTCATAACGGATCTCGAAATACTCCGGACGCCACCAGGGCGCAGGCACATACAGATAGCCCTTGGTGCCGGTGATGATCAGCTCGCCTTCCACCTTCATGCCCCGACCCACACGGATGGAAGCCGTGCCGGTACCGTAACGCAGGAAGCCCCGGGTGAAGTAGCTGAAATCCTCTTTTTCAAAGGAGGTGAGCTGACACTCCTCGCACTGGGTCTCATGGATCTTGATGATGGGCATCAGGGCGGTGGAGCTCCAGTCGTACAGACTGCCCAGGTGCCTATTCTTCGTCACCTGGTCCATATGCTCCGGCACCTGGCTGCAGGATACGTCGATATCCTTCACCGCACCGATGACGCCGCTCTTGACCAGCAGCAGCAGATGCTCGAAAGCGGGGAAATACAGGGTCTTCACGCCCTCAAACAGCACCAGACCAGCCTCGTCTGCCTTTTGGTAGCATTCGTTGGCCTCCGCCACAGTCAAGAACATGGGCGGACAGCAGATCACATGGCAGCCTGCTTCGATGGCGGCCATGATCTGGCGATAGTGCTGGTCGGCAGAGGTGTTGATAAACACCGCATCGCAGTCGGCGTAGATCTCCCGCTCCTCATACCGGCGGACGATACTGCTCTTGCCCCGGCAGAACTTGCTCAGCTTCTGAGGGTCGGGATCGTAGGCAGCGGCGATCTCCACGCCGGAAACAGCCTTGTTTTCCGCGTAAAACCGCTCCGCCACATTGTCGATGCCCAAAATGCCCAGCTTCAGCGCAGGCTTAGCGCTGGCACGCAGCTCCGTGGAGCTGACACCCCGGGTACGGGGCAGATACACCACCTGGCAATATTCGCTGAGATAGTCAAATTTGCCTACCCAGTCGGAACCGACGGTGAATATATTCACGCCGTACTTCTGGATGTCGGAAATTTTCTGTCCTTCGTATTCTTCCACGATGATCTGGTCAGCGATGCCCAGCTGGCGCACATTTTCAATGCGCTCCGCCAGGGACTGGCTGACATTCAGCTTGCCCCGTTCCTTATCGAAACCGTCAGCGGTCACACCCACGATAAGATAATCGCCCAGAGCCTTCGCCCGCTTCAGCAGCGCCACATGGCCATGATGAAGCAGATCATAGGTACCATATGTGATGACTTTTTTCATGTTCGTATCCTCTCGCCTTCAGGCGTAATATAATAAAAACACCAAAAAACTGTGTCATTCCGAGCCAGTGCGCACACTGGCGTGGGAATCTCCTTATTTTTTGATTGTATTTGGGTCAACAAACCAGCTTTCTCTCTTTTTTGGGGGGATTGCCACACCAGTGATTCAGATGCGGTATGATTGCCACTGGCAATCATTGAGATTGAAATTCGCTGCGCGACGCACCGCGGTCACTGGTTCGCAATGACAGCTTAAACCAAAATGCCACGTTTTACAAGGTCGTTCAGCGCATCGATCAGCAGACCGTTATCTGCGGCGGTGAGCTGACCGATGTGACCCACCCGGAAGATCTTGTCCTGGAACTGTCCGCCGTTGGGGCAGACCCAGATGCCGTATTCATCCTTCAAAATGGTAAAGATCTCATGGGCAGAGCAATTTCTGGTCATAAGGGGGGTCACGGCGTTGGACATGGACTCCGAGCAAATGTCCAGCGGCAGATGGGCAATACGGCTGCGGAAATCCGCTGCCAAAGCGGCGATCTTGGCGGTTTCCGCCTCCACGCCGCCGGCGGCCTCGATGGCTTTCAGCCGTGCGTGGATCTGCAGCAGAGTGCCCACCGCGGGGGTGAAGGGGGTCTGACCCCGTTCGCCGTTTTTCAGTGCGCTCTTCAGATCGAAGTACAGACTCCGCACGGAATTGCCCTCGATCCGCTCCACCGCCTTGGGCGACAGCACCATCACAGAAATGCCCGGAGGGCAGGCCAGCGCCTTCTGAGAGCCGGTGATCATCACATCCACGCCCCAGTCAGCCATGGGGAATTCATCCGCCAGGAAGGAGCTGATGGCATCCACCACCAAAAACAGACCGTTTCTCCGGCAGAAATCGCCGATGAGCTTGCCGTCATAACGGACGCCGGTGGAGGTTTCGTGGATATTCACCAAAAAGCCGGTGAAGCCCTGCTTTTCATAGGGTTCCAGCATTTCGGCGGTGAGGGCCTTGCCGGTATCCAGCTTGATTTCTTCGAAGGGAATCTGATGAATTTCGCACAGCTCGTGGAACCGCTCACCGAAGCTGCCGCCGTTGATAAGCAGCACCTTGTCAGCAGGGGTGAACACATTCATCACCGCCGCCTCCATGGAAGCGGTACCGGAGCCGGTGATGAACACCGTCCGGGTGCCTTCGGGAGCCTTGGCGAATATTTGCATCAGCGCCTCATTTTCCAGCATCACCGTGGAAAATTCCGGGGTGCGGAAATAAGGAACGTGCTCCGAGCCCAGCGCCAGCACCTCATCCGGGGACTGCACCGGTCCCACAGTAAAATTGATCATATCAAAGTGCCTCCTTGTCGCCTAAATCGTAGGCGAGGTAACAGTTTCGCTCCTGCTTTTCCAGGGGCGGAAGCTGCATATAGTCACCGTAAATTTCCCGCAGGTAGCGATCCGCCGCCTTGGGGACATAGCAAGTACGTCCTGCAAAATCGATCTCCCGGACATCGCAAAGGGTTTCTCGCAGCTGCATTTCGCCGAAATAGTAGCGCACATCCGTGGGGATGGAAACGTACTTGGAATTCTCATTTTTGCACCGGGAATTCCAGTAGTCCGTCCACCGGGCCCAGGTTTCGTACCCCGCAAAGCTCAGGCAGAAGCCGATGGCGCACTTGACCATAAAGGACAGTCCGCCGGTGAGCTGGGAATACCATTTCCGACCCCGGTACAGCCGCCGGCAGGACAGGGCAAAGCCAAAGCCCATGGCCATGACGCCTTGAAATGCCCGTGCGATGGCGTTATCCGGCAGGTTTTCGATGGTGTAAATGTCAATAAACACGCCGCAATCCGTCAGATCCTGCTCCAAAATGGTGCGATACTCCGTACCACGCAGGCGGATCTTGGGGATGACGCGACCGAAATTTTCTTGATCCTGGGGATGGAGCATGGCGTATTTTTCGCCGTACTTCTCCCGGATAATGGTAGTGAATTTCTCAAAATCTCCTCTGGGCATGGCGATGTCGATATCATCGTCCCAGGGGATGATGCCACCGGAGCGCAGAGCACCGATAGCGCTGCCGCCGATGAGGATGAATCTCAGGTCATGCGCCTTGCACACCGCCAAAATATCATCCAAGATCTCCAACAGAACCTGGTGGAGGTTTTTTAATTGCTCTTCGGACAGAACCTTCAGACCGACGGATTCGTCGCCGCCGTGCTTGGCAATGTCTTGCAGACGCACGTCAAGCGCCTCCTTTCTCCACGGGAACCAGCTCGGACACATGGGCGTTCCGGTCGGATTCCTTAGGCGGGGTCATATAGTCGCCGTAAAGGCTGGTGAGGTAGGCATCGTACTGCTCCGGACCGATCAAAGAAAAATCTTCGAATTTATAGGTAGTTTTCTTGCCATATACCTCTTTTTTGAACATTTCGTTGAATTTATAAGAGGTCTGACCCATGAAATTGATGAGCCAGTCGGAGCTTTCCGGGGGGTATTTTTTCAGCAGAGCGTCCATTTTGTCCAGCTGCTTGCGGGTGTTGAACCACTTGCCCACCCGGGTCCAGGTGGCGATCTTGATGATAAACCGCTCCACGGGGGGTCTTCCCGGGCGCTTGATGTTCACCTTTTCGAAGCAGGACAGATGGTACTTCAGCCGCACAATCAGCAGCCGCAGCTTGTGCCACAGCCGTGCCGCACCGCCGTTGGGCATACCGTCCAGAGGGAACAAGTCCACCCACACATTCTCCAGCCGCTCCTCCAGGCTGCCCATCCGGCGGATCTGATACCGCTTATCCACGATCCGGGCGAAGTAGTAGTGGTGGTCGGTGGTATCGTCGTAGGTGTGCAGCTCCAGGTTCTCCGGCAGGCGCTCAGCCACCATGGTCAGCAGCCGCTCGTAATCCGCCCGGGGGATACCCAGATCCACATCGTCATCCCAGGGAATAAATCCGCCGTGACGGATGGCACCCAGCATGGTGCCGCCCTGCATATAGTAAGGGATCTCCAATTCATCCAGCACATGGATCACTTCCCGCAGCACCTGCAGGATATATTGCTGGGTCTCATTCAAAGCCATAGTCTTTTCTCCTCGGTATCTCAGTGGGCGGCATCGGAGGCTGCCCAAACGGTCCAATTTCCGCTGAGGGCATCCACCGTGCTGAAGTAATACAGCACCCCATCCATCTCCATACAGCCGATGGTATACAGTCCGTCGGTGTAGAAGTACCAGCGCTCGCTGGCGTTATTCCAGTTTTCCTGCAAAGCCTGCATATCCGCCCATTGGGCGTAGAGGGTAGTATCTTTGGAAACAGAATATGCCTCCGTCACACGCTCACCGCCCTCCGGCTGGGTATACCAGCCCTTGAACACGAAGCCGTTTCGCTGCGCAGCAGGCAATTGCCCCAGCGGCTGCTCCGCCACCAGCGCTTTCCGGTCCAGCGCGGCGGTTCCGCCGCAGGCATCGAAATCCACCGTCACGCCGGCAGATTTCCGCTCCGTCACCTGGAAATCCGAAGTCCACAGCTCCACGGTATCCCACTGCAGCTGCACCTGGTCGCCCTCCACATAGTGATTCGCCACCACAGCCGCCAACGTATAGCGGTAATTGCCCGCCTCCAAGCTGCGGAAGGGCAGTTCTCTGGAGATACTGCTGCCGGACAGCCGGAAGCTCCGACCGTCCACCTGCTCCGTGGCGCCCATGATCTGGCTCATGCCCTCGGCGGTGTACTGATGGATCTGCCCCCGGACGGTAAACAGCCGGTTGCTCACCGAGGTGATATCGCCCCGGACGGAAAAGGAGCTGCCCTTATGCAAAACATCGGGTGCCTTCACATTATCGATCTGCACGTCCGCAAACAGCGTCTGGCGCATACGCAGGCTCTCCGCCCGGACATACCCGGCATCCCGGAGCTTGTACCAGTATTCCCCGTTGGTGTTTTGGTACAGCGCCTCCACCGTGACCTGCTCACCGGGTCGCAGACTGCCCACCAGCTGGGAGCTTTCGTCCACAGCCGTTTCGCAGGGCTGACTCATCAGCGCTGCGGCTTCCAGGGCGGCGGCATAGAAATTGGCGCTGTAATATGTGCATTTGCTGGCGTATTCCTTGATGCCGAAATAGATCACGCCTTCAAAGGTGTAGCCGCAATTGCCATAATATGTGCTGAACTCATTGAGGGTACAAACGATCACCGCACCCTCGGGGTAATAGTTACCGGCAACGGAACGGGGGTTGCTTTCCATGAAGTACACGTCCCCATCCACGATGGCGTGGATGAACATGGAGTGACCGTAAAGCTGACCGGCTTCGGTGGGGGTAGTCTGCCAGCCCACCAGCAGGTTGTACACATCCTTGGTACCGTAATCGGTGATCTCGTTCAAAATCTGCCCCAGATCGCCCTTGGCAGCCGGGTACGCACGCACCCGATAGCCGCCGGAGGTCACGTCCTGCCCAGCGTAAATATCGTAGCCCATATTGCCGTTGTGCAGCACGATGGAGGTGGTGATCCCCTTGAAATAGACCTGCAGCCCGGTATAGGTACCGCACAGACCGGCGAAGGAATCCTTACCGGTGTGGGCGACCATTTCCGCTTGGATGCGCTGCATTTGGTTTTTGATGCGCTTGCCCTCGGCGGAGGACTCCGCAGCGGCAGTGGAGATCCCGGGAGTCAGTGCACAGACGACCAAAAGAAGCGCCATCGCCACAGACAGTATCCGCCGTATTGCTTTGTGCATACTCTCGTTCCTTCCATTCGTTTTTTGGGGTACAGCCCCAGGCGTTTTCCCCCTACAGCCGCACCTCCGCATAGTAACGAAATTATATCACACAAGCAACCAACAATCAAGATTCAAAGGCAAAGTATTAACACTTTGTCCATTTTTTATGACTTTTACTAAAGAAACGCCGGAAGAAGTACCATTCCTCCGGCGTTTCTATATATTTTTCGTTACAGGGTTTCCCGGCTGTCATTCAAAAGCTTGGACATGCTGATCTCCAGGTTGCCGTTGCGGCAGCGAAGCTCATCGATAAAGGCCTTTTCCGTGCCGCTCTGACGCAGGGTCAGCTCATAGGTCAGCCGGTTCAGACTGCCCAGATTGGTGGTCTTCACAGAGGTCAGCTCCGCCTTGGAGGTGTACTTCTCCAGCAGGTCATCGAACACGGTGGGATAATCCAGATCCTCCGGAACGGTGATCCGCAGGGTGCGCCGCAGCGCCGCGTTCCGATGACCGCCGAAATTGGTGAAGGCGTACAGCAGATTCACGCCGCACATGATCACCGCAAACAGCGCACCGAAGGCAGGATAGCCCATGCCACAGGCAAGACCCACCGCCATGGCAAGGAAGATCGCCGTGATCTCCCGGGCAGTACCGGGACTGGAACGGAAGCGAACCAGAGAAAACGCACCGGCGACTGCCACACCTGCGCCCAGATTGCCGTTGACCATCATGATCACCACCGCCACGGTGGCAGGCAGCAGCGCCAGGGTCACCACAAAGCTGCTGCTGTGGCTGTTGCGGAAGCAATACACCGCCGCCATCACAGCGCCCAAAAGCAGCGCCGCACCGATGCAGCTGAGAAAAACCTGCATGGTAAAGCCGGTGTTGGAGTCGTATAAGTTGGCGAAAACAGTATCAATCATGGGATCTACCTCGACTTTCTTGTAAATACTTTTCCAGCAGCAACCTGTAAGCTCTGCCGTATTTTGAGAAGGACTGCTTGCGAATTTGATTTTGGGATAAAAATTCCGTCATCCACATGGGGATGCCCCCCTCCGCCTTGACCTCCAGCACGGATAGCTCCGGGGGTAAAACGGCTTGTCCTTCCGGGGGGATTGCCAAACTCAGGTCTGTGGTGCGAAAACGGACCGCCTGGTCCATGGTCACACGGAAGCCCCCGTCGTTGGGATCGTACCAGGCTTCCCGGTCGTAGCAAATGTATATTCTCGGCGCTAAATGCCGGTAAAAATCCCGGAAATACACCATTTCCCGACCAATTTGGCTTTCTTTCGGCAGGGATGCGCTGCGCTCCATAAAGGCGAAGGCCTCCGGCTCGGAGATCTTGATGCGGCGCTTGTACACCACGCCCTTGTACTTCTTTTTCATTTCCAGAAACACGTCCGCATCCGCCGTCGCCAAGCCGTAGCTGCGCAAACGGAGCTTTTCCTTGTAAATGGGACGCTCCAGAGAGTGCCGGATCAGCCGGTGATCCGGGGTGTCGTAATAGAGGTTGCAAATGGTGCTGCGGCCATGCTTGTCCGGCACCATGCGCTGCTGCAGCACCGCCTCCAATGCCTGCCGCTGGGGTACATCGATGATGAATTTCAGTTCTCTGCGTCGAAATACATTCATCCGGTATTCCCCCATTCTCACATAGTCGTCAATATATTAACTATAACGGTAATTTGTGAATTTTTCAAGTACAACAGCATATTTTTCTTCACAAATTCGCCAGCTTGTGCTATAATACCCCATAATCAGAGCAATTTCAGGAGGCGTCTTGCCATGAACGACAGATCCGACAATTTTTTCTTTCGCTGGGCATCCAAACTGGGTGACTTCTGCGGTCTGAGTGTGGTGTGGCTGCTGATGTGCATCCCCATCATCACCATCATCCCCGCCAGCATCGCCATGTACAGCAGCATCGTCAATTGCGTCCACGGAAACGAGGAAGGCAGTGTCCGCTGGTTCTTCCGCAGCTTCAAATCCGAGCTGCTCCGGGGACTGGGACTGGGTGTGCTGTGGCTGGTGATCGTGGCAATTTTGGCAGTTGCCCTGCTATTTCTCATGGGGCAGGAGTCCCAGATCGGCAAGATCTTCTCCATCGTATACATGGGTTCCACCCTCATCCCCCTGAGCATCATGGCTTGGCTCATCCCCACCCAGGCACGGTTTGAATACAGCTTCACCGACCTGCACAAGGCCGCCGCCTACTACGCCATTGCCCACCTGCCCACCACGGCGCTGCTTCTGGTGGCTCTGTTTGCAGGTGTTGCGCTGATGCTGTGCCTGCCCATCCTGCTGATCGTCATGCCCGCCATCATCGTCACCGTACAGTGCTGGCTCATTGAAAAAGTCTTCGTCAAGTACATGGATGACGAAGCAGAAGAATGATCCATTCGGGAAAGCGCTCCGCTTTCCCGAATTTTGCTACTTGTACATTTGATAAATATGGTGTACAATAGGCGTTACTAACAGCAAGGAGGTGTATTTCTCCATGGACAACAGGGATCCGGCAGCGCGCCGCCGTCAGCGGCTGGCAGCCAAGGCCGCCCGGGATGCCAAGAAAAAGCGTCTGCGCAAGCGCATCCTCATCGGCGCCGGTGTGACGGTGCTGATCGTTTTGCTTTGTGTGCTGATCATCGCATTGAGCAAGCAGACCAAGCCCACCGAAGAGCCGCAAGTGGAGCAATCCACCCAGTCGACCCAGGCGCCCGATTCGGAAACTACCATCACCATCGCCTTTGGCGGCGATCTGAATATCACCGATTCCACCGTAGACAGCGGCGCTGTTGATGGCGGCTACGATTATTCCAGCATTTTCACCGACATTTTGCCGGCGCTGTCCGGTGCCGATGCCACGGTGCTGAATTTCGAGGGAAATATCTGCACCGGTGCCTTTGGCTCTGAGAATGCCAACGCCCCCATTGAGCTTGCCAAGGCGCTGTCCTCCGCCGGTGTGGACATGGTGCAGCTGGCAAACTCCTGCTCCATTCGCAACGGTCTGTTGGGTCTGGACGAAACCCTGAAGAACATCCGCAAGGCGGGTCTTGAGCCTCTGGGCGCATACGAAAGCAACGAAGAATTCGCCGAAACCAAGGGCTTCACCCTGCGCAGCATCAATGGTGTCACCGTGGCATTTGTGGCATTTACCAAGGGCATGGACAGCCTTGGTCTGCCGGATAACGAGCAGGATCGGGTGAATCTGCTGTACGAGGACTACTCCAGCACCTACCAAAAGGTGGACAAGGAGGGTATTTCCGCTGTGCTGGATGCTGTCAATGAAGCAAAGCCGGATGTGATCGTGGCTCTGCTCCACTGGGGCAGCGAGTTTAATAACCAGGTCAGCGGTACACAGACAGAGATTGTGGAGCTGATGCAGGAAAAGGGCGTAGATGCCATCATCGGAACCCATTCCCACTACGTCCAGCAGATCGACTACGATGCCCAGACCGGTGCGCTGGTCGCCTATTCCCTGGGCGATTTCTTCGGCAACGCAGATAAAAAGGGCACGGAATATTCCATCATTCTGGAGCTGGAGATCACAAAAAACAACATCTCCGGTGCCACCAAGATCACCAATTTCGATTATACGCCCATTTACACCGTCAACGCCAAAAACAGCGGTACCGATTCCACCCGGATCCTGCGGATCCCGGAGGCCATCGCCGCCTACGAGGCCAACAGCATCGGCAAGGTTTCTGAGGAAACCTACACATCCATGAAATCCGCACTTTCCAAAATCGAATCCAAGGTCAAACCGGAAACATAAAAAAACGCTGCCAAAAGGCAGCGTTTTTGCTTACATATTGGCTCTGATGGTGCTGATGAGAATGTCGCCGGCGACCACCCGATCCTCCGCGGCGAAGCCATCGGCAAAATTATCCGAGTACAGCACCTGGGCGTTGGGCGGAAATTCATCGTCCCCCTCCCATACCAGGATCTGCATCTTGAAGCCGCCGATCAGATCAAACTGATAGCCTGCGTCGCCATGCTTCACAAGCGTTGCGCCCATTTTTTCCGCAGCGGTCTTGAATGCCGCCAGTCGGGTGCCGAAGGTGAATGCCGCCCGGGTCAGAACACGGCCGGTGTAAGGCTTGATGTACATCTCACCCCAGGGCATCTCCCGGAAGGTCTTCCACTCCCCTGCCCAGGCAACAGCCTTGCTCTCCTGCAAATAGCGCAGCAGGAAGGTCTGGGTGGGCAGCGGCGGCAGCGCACCGCCATCGGTGGCACGGATGGCATAATCCGGGTGAGAAATGGCAAATTCTCTGCCCAGCAGGTTTACATAAAACTCTTTTCCATCCCACTTGGCACCGGTTCTGGCGGCAGCCTCCGCCGCATCCAGCTTCCGGAACGCCTCCTCATAGTGGGCAAAGGGTACTTCTTCTTTGTGATTTTCGATTTGCATTGGTTTCTCCTATGTCAATTAATTATGTCATTGCGAGCCAGTGCGCACACTGGCGTGGCAATCTCCTAAGATTTGCGCATCGCCATAGGGGATTGCCACGGACCTACGGCCCTCGCAATGACAGCATATCTTACCACTCTTGCTTAGAGCTGGGGAACAAACTGGCATCGGTATGGGGCAGGAAGCAAGCCGCCACAAAGGAGTCCATGTATCCCGGATAGGTGGAAAGCTCCAGATAAGTCATATTCGCAGCCACCTCAGCGCATTTTGCGACAGCCTCGTCGCTAACCACCATGGCGTAAGCGCCGGTCAGCGAGGAATTACCGATGTAACGGAACTTTTCCAGCTCCACATCCGGCAGCATACCGATATTGACCGCGTTTTTCATATTAATTCCGCTGCCGATACCACCGGCAACATACACCTTGTCGATCATGTCCACGGTCATATCCACCGACTGCAAAAGGATATCAATTGCCGAGAAAATGGCACCCTTGGCACGGATGAAATTGTCGATATCCACCTCATTGATGGACACCTCACGTCCGGTTTCCGTTTCGCTGGCATCCGCCAGTACATACCGACCCATGCCATAGGCATCCCGCTTCACCCGGCTACCCTCACGAACAAACAAACCTTTCGCGTTGATGATGCCGCAGCGGAACAGCTCGGAAATAATGTCAATGATACCACTGCCGCAAATGCCCACGCACTTCTGCCCCGGATCTCCCACGATGGTCAAAGTGGGCTCCATGGTGTCCTTGTCAATGACGCAGGCCTCCACCGCACCGTCGGTGGCACGCATACCGCAGGAAATATCGCCGCCCTCAAAGGCAGGACCGGCGGAGCAGGCGCAGCTCATGAGAAAATCCCGGTTTCCGAATACCAACTCACCATTGGTGCCCAGGTCGATGAACAGACTCATTTCATCCCGGTCCCAGATCCCGGCAGCCAGGGTACCGGCAGTAATATCGCCGCCCACATAAGAGCCGATGTTGGGAGCGATGATCACCGGTGCCAAAGGATTGGCAGGCAGCTTCAAATCGCCAGCCAGCAGTCCCTCCCACGAGAAGAAGCTGGGAATATACGGCTCCATGCGCACCGGCTCCGCATCCACCGCCAGCAGCAGGTGGTTCATGGTGGTGTTGGCACCGATGCTCAGCCGCAGGATGCTCCGGGCAGAGATCCCGGCGGTTTTGCACAGATTTACGATGATAGGGGTGAGGGTTTCCTTGATAATGGCATCCTGGAGCTTTTTCTTGCCGCCGGTGCGGCCTTGCTCGATGATCCGGTTGATCACATCCGCACCGTAGCGGATCTGACCGTTGCCGGAGGAGCCCTTCGCCAGCAGCTTGCCGGTAACCAGATCCGTCAGCACCATGGTCACGGTGGTAGTGCCGATATCGATGGCGCAGCCCACGATGGCGGTGTCATCGGGAGCGCTCAGCTCCATGCACAGGAAGCTATCCCCCTGCCGCTCACCCTTGACGCAGACAGAAAAGGCATTTTCCCGCAAAACAGCCGCCATTTTTGCCATGACAGCGTAGGGAATTTTCACATTTTCCACGCCCAATGCTTCCTGGATTGCCCAGGTCAGGCGCTCGTTGTCGGGCATGGTATCGTCCAGAGTCGGCTCTGCCATAGATACCACAAAACTGCGGAAATTGTTGGTAAACTGGATGCCACTGGCCTTCAACTGGCTTTGGCAGTCCTCAAAAATTGCAATTTCCTTAGGGCTGCTCAGATCAGCGGTCTTCATTCTGGACTGATAGGCTGATGCAATATCCGGCACAAAAACGGTACAGTCGGACAACACCTTGCAGTTACAGCTTAAACGCCAACCGGCTTCATATTCCTCGTCGGAGATGTGACGGCTCTTGATGGTGTCAAGCTCACCTTCGATAAGCTTGACACGGCACTTGCCGCAGGAGCCGTTGCCGGAGCAAGGGGCATCAATAGCCACATTGGCCCGACGTGCCAGCTCCAGCAGATTATCTCCGGCGTTACATTCAATGCTAACCGGGCTTCCGCCCTCAATTTGGAAAGTTACCTTCATTGTCTATCCCTTTCAATTTAGATATATGCTATAAAAAGGGTGTCATTCCGAGCCAGTGCGCACACTGGCGTGGGAATCCCCCGGTATTTAGGCAAACCTTTGGGGATTGCCACACCAGTGACATCGGTCACTGGTTCGCAATGACAGTTTTTTTGACATGCTCCGCGGAGCGGCGGCTATGCCGCCGCACCGCGGATATCTGTCACATGAGCGGTTCCATGCCGAGAACCGGGTGATTCTTTTCAGTCAACCAGTTCAGCAGCTCCTCGCAATCGGTGGTAATGGTTTCGTCAGCGATGTAGTCAGTAAAGTTTTCGATGCCGTACAGCTCCTGTGCGGTCTTGTTTAGGCGCTCGCCCACATCGTCCTTCAGTTCCTTGGGCATCCACACGATCCGCTCGATGCCGCCCTCAGCGCTGATAAACTTCTTGGAAGCAATGAAGTGCCGTCCGTGACCCATGTAGCCGGGAGTCTGGACACCACCGCCGGTGCAGGAAGCCAGCTCGCCGAAGGTCATGCCGGCAGGGGTCATGCCCTTGAATTCCCGGTTGACCACGATGAAGCCGTTGCTCATAGGCTCGATGCCGCAAATGCACTCGAAGCAGCCGCAGGAGGTCATGGGATCCTCCAGAATGGAGTACAGCGTCACACTCTCCACAGCGCCGTGGGTGGCATCCTTGACCATCTTATCCACGGACTCGAAGCGGCCGGTGCGCTCGTCGATGCAGCCTTCCTTGAAAATCGGCTGGCAGGGACCGTTGGGATCCAGCTCGTTGGTGGCCTTGGCATCCAGCCAGCTCACAGCGCCGCACAGACCCAGACGCTCGGGAGTGACCACGCAGCAATGGGCAGGGGCAAAGGACTGGCACAGAATGCAGGTATAGTAGCGATCCACGGACTCATCGGTCATGGAGGCCAGACGGTCATCTCTCTGGGCATAGCGGGGCATAGCCATCTCGTCACGGAACGCCTCAGCCTGAGCGGCCTCGGTGACCAGGGTCACCTGACACTTGTCGACCACTGCGTCAAACTCGTTCATGATCATGACGTACAGCACTTCGGCAAAGTCCTTCAGCCGCAGACCGGCCTCAAAGGCAGCGTTGGAAACACGGACACGAACCTGATTCCGCTGACCGGTGTGCATGACACCCTCCATATAGTTGAACCAAGCGTGGAACTTCCGCTCGATGACGGACTCGAAGTCCACCTGCATCTTCTTGCCGGCGACCTCAACAAAGGTAGCCAGCGCCAGATCCTTTGCTTCGTCCAGATCGGGGCCTACAATGGTGATCTTGTGATCCTCAATTTCGTTCAGCTCACGCATCACCACCAGCTCAGCGGTGGGATTCTTGGAAGACCAGAACTCGTTGTGCATATCCGCCTTACGGATGATTTCGCCCTCAAAAGCGGCGGCAAATGCTACGGGAATGGGCAGCTCGGTGGTCTTGATCTTGATATTGCGCAGCTCCAGGGACTTCTTCACGGTGTCGGCGTGGTCGCAAACGGACTCCAGCGCACCGGGAACCTGATTTTCGCCCAGATCGATGTCCACGATCACCGGGAAGCCCAGAGCGATGGCACCGGCACCGGCGGAAACCACAACGGCATCGATAGCACCGAAGGTGTTAACGAACGCGGGCACACGGTTCTTGGTGTAATCCAGCAGACCCGCCAGATTACCGGGCTGGACGTTGCCGAAGATCAGCGCCGCACGGATGGCAACGGTAACAACGTGAATCACAGAGGTTACATCGTGACCCAGAGGCACCACACGGTACTCCAGACCGGCCTTCACGCCACCCTCGATACACTGCTCAATGACATCGCCCACCAGGAAGGTCAGGATACCCTTGCTCTGGTAGTCCTTGACCACTTTGGCAACATCTTCGGTATTCTCTGCCTTGCCCAGCACCACAGCAACGCCGGGGATATCGCCGGTGACCAGCGGCACGCCCAAAGAGCGAATGATGGGATCGGGCACGAAGCCGATGCCGGAATCATTTTCATAGGGATTACCGCCCTCGACCCACTTCAGACCTTCCAGAATTTCCGCGCCAACGGCGGTGGCAAGACCGGCGTTCAGAGCCTGACCCAAGTCTTCCTCATTGGTGATCAGACTCTTCAGCACGCCAACGCAAGCGGTCAGGTCGCCCAGAGTCTTCACCTTTACGCCGGTAGCGGCGTAAATGGTGGGGAAATAATATGCGGTATCAGGGAAGGCAATTTCTTTTTCTGCGCCGTACTTGGCAATTGCATCATTGACCGCACCTTCGGTGAGGCCAGCAACGGCATTGCTGCCGCCATAAATCAGATCGGTTAATACACTCATAGTAAATTCCTCCCTAAGTATTGTAGAGCATTTATATAAAGCCAGTTGGCTGAATATACATTTTCAAAGGCTTCTCCTTGAGGAGAAGCTGTCACCGAAGGTGACTGATGAGGTGTTTTTTCTAATTATCGTAGTGCTAGATGGTTCCAAATATCCTGACAAACACCCCGAAAGTTTCTGTTGATTTCAGAATTCGCATAACGCAAAACTGTTATGCCATGAGATTGAAAATAGGCATCTCTCAGAATCCTTAATGATCCCCATTTCTTCAAAGTGCTGAGAACCATCCAACTCTATTACAATGTTTGCGCTTGCAATATAGAAATCAGCAATATAATATCCTATCACTTTCTGTCGATGGACGGTAATCGGCAATCCTTTCAAGAAATCATACCAAAGACGCCGTTCTTCCTTGGTCATATTTTTCCGAAGCGCTTTTGCATTTATTGTTAATTTAGCGTTATTGAAATGATTCACTTTACCACCTCATCCGACCTCGCTTACGCTCGGCCACCTTCTCCTCAAGGAGAAGGCTTAGAAAGCAAACTGGCTGGGAGGGAGATTCCCTCCCAGCCAGAAACGCGTGGGATATATTTCATTTACGCACGCGCCAAGGCTTCTCCTTGAGGAGAAGCTGTCACCGAAGGTGACTGATGAGGTGGATTGCAGTGCCGCTTTGCGGCAACACCTCATCCGGCGCTTCGCGCCACCTTCCCCTCAAGGGGAAGGCTTTTTACACTTCCAGATAGGAATCGGAGTACAGAACGTGGTTCTTGAAGATGTCGCAGGACTTGATGGTCTCCATCAGGCGCAGGTCGTTGGGGTTGACGATGGCGGAGGTCAGACCCTGCATCATGCACATGGCCACCAGGGCGGAGTCCATGATGGGGCGGACGTGCTTGGGAGCGCCGTTGGAGTTGTTGGACAGACCACCGGTGGACTTCAGGCCCTTCTCGGAGAACATCTTGATGGCCTCCAGGACCTCCATCTGCTTGTCCTGCATGCCCTTGACGACCAGGAACAGGGGGTCGAACCACAGGTCGTCGGAGCTCATGCCCAGGCTCATGCCGCGCTCGAGCATATTGTCACAGTGGACCATACGCTCCTCGTTGTCCTTGGCGATGCCGTCAGCGGAGCAAAGAGCGATACAGATAGCATCGTTGGCAGCGGCCAGGTCGATGTAGCCGATACGGGAGCCGGCGTCAGCAGAGTTGACGATGGGCTTGCCGTTGGTACGGTTGTAGACCTTGATACCGGCCTCGATGGCCTTCATGTTGGCAGTATCCAGAGCCAGAGGAACGTTGTTGAAGTTCTCCTGCAGCAGCTTGACAGCCCACATCATGCGCTCGGGACCGTCCTTCTCGGCAGGTCCGATGTTCACGTCCAGGTAGGTAGCGCCGGCAGCGATCTGCTGAGCGGCACGCTCCAGGATGGGCTTGGGATCACGCTCGTCCATAGCCTTGCGGATGGAGGGAGCGATGCAGTGGATGCGCTCGCCGATGGTGACGAAGGTCTGGGACTCGGGGTTGTAGCCCTTGTACTTGACACCCATGTCAACCACTTCGATCTTGGGAACCTTGGTCTCCAGCAGCTCCTCGAAGGACAGCTCCTTGACCTCGACGGCAGCGCCGGCAGCGGCCTTGGCAGCATTCTCAGCGGCGGCAGCAGCGGCGGCACCCTCGTACTCTTTATCCTTCAGGTACTTGGGCAGCTGAACGGCCTCCAGAGGACCGACAACCACATTCCAGCCGGGCAGCTTCTCCTGAATCTCACCCTTCATGACGGCAACCTTGCCGGGGATGATCAGGGTGCGGTTCTTGATCTTGTTGTCCAGATCCAGCTCCTCGAAGGTCTTCTTCACGGTGGAGGAGGACAGCTTACCGGCAGCCCAGGCAGTCAGAACGGACATACCGGAAGCGTCGGTGATGATCAGGTTCACGGGGGTGTTGGAGCGCTCCATTTCGCCGGAAACCAGGAAGTAGGTCAGGGCGAAGTCAACAGTCAGCGCGCAGGGGCTGTTCTCGTCAGCGCCGTTCAGGGGGTAGATCTTAGCCTCCACCTTCATGGGCTTCTGAGGATCGGTGTAGATGTTCTGACGCAGACCGTACAGGGGCAGAGCCTCGGCATAGGTCATGTTCTCCATAACGATGATGGAGGCGTACTTCTCGGTGAACATAGCGGCGTAAGCGGTCTGCAGACGGCTGTCGCCCTTAGCCAGCTTGGCAACGTTCACGATGGAGGGGTAACCGAAGCTGCGGTCGCCATCCTTGATAGCGGTGCGGCGGACCAGAACAGCGTTGGCCAGCGTCTCCTTGGCGGTAGCACCGGTGACATCCAGAACCAGGTTCTTGTTGCCCTTGGCTTCCAGATTCTTCACGGTGTCGTACAGATCGGAGATGTTGGAAGCCCAAACGCCCAGAGCCACGCCGTTGGCGGTAGCCAGCTCGTTCATAGCCTCCCAGTTGTCGGGGGTAGCGCCGTCCAGAATGACGTTCTTACCGGCAACAGCCAGAGCGGCCTTGGCGCACTCCACATCCCAGCACTCCAGAACCAGAGCACGGCCGGTGGCAGCAGCCTTCTCAACCAGAGCGGCATACTTGGCAGCATCGTTGCTCTTGTTGCGGACAAACACAAACTCAACGTACATCCGCTCGCCGATACGCTCGTAGTCAACCTTCTGCAGGTCGGCCAGCTTCTTGTCGGCATCGCACTCGTCGCAGATGCACACAGCGTACAGATTCTTATTCACCAGAGTCTTCTCGTGACGGTACAGGACAGTCTCGCCGCCCAGCTTGTGCTCGCCCACGGTGATGGTCTTCATGGGAGGAGCAGTCTGCTCATTGAGCATAGCCTTAGCGTCGTCGGAGAAGTAGGGGCACTTGTCGATGGAAACAGCGCCCTGAGCCACCTTCATGCAGAATGCCATACAGGTGGGGCTGCCGCACTCCTTACAGTTCTTCTTAGGAGACAGCTTAAAAATATCAAGACCCTTCAAAGCCATTGTATGTATCCTCCTTCCGATTAGATGAGTTCAGAGATGAACTTCTTGATGGTAGCCACAGCGGCAGGATGACGCATGATGACAGCGTCAGCGCCACCGGTCAGGTTAGCAGCAGCGGTAGCGACTTCCATGTCGATGGCGCGCTCCTCCCGGTTGCCCCATGCGGGCTCGTCTTCTTCGGAAGCAGAGGACTCCTTCACGCCCCAGGTATCGGTGGACACGGGAGCGATGATGGGCATCTGCAGATCAGCATCGGACTGAGCCAGAGCAGCCAGACGGACACGGTCCAGCGTAGAAGCTACATATTCGTAGCCATAGCCCACAGCGGCGGTGCCGATGTTCATAACGATGTTCTCGGGAGCGATGGATAGACCCTTCAGCATGATGTTCAGCTGCTTGGCCAGGTTGATATCGTCAGCGGTCTCAGCGCCGACCTTCTGACCATAAGCCAGAGCGACGGAAGCGCCGACGGTCTTGTAGTCCTCGTTCTTAGCGGACATAACCAGAATATTCTTGCCCTGCAGAGCCTCGGAGATCTTGGCGAACAGCTCGCCGTCCTTCTCCATGTTCTTGCAGCCCATGATGACGATGGGCATGGACACGGCCTCAGCAACAGCCTTGGCATCGGCAACGCACTCAGCAACGGAGCGGTCAGCGCCGTTGGGATCGGCAGACTCGAAGTTCAGGCACAGGAAGTCAGCGCCTTCCATGGTCTCGGCCTTCTTGGCGTAGTCAGCCATGGTGGTGCAGCCGGCGTAGAACTCCTTCAGGCCGGGAGCGTCCCAGTTGTTTGCCAGATCGGAGATCTCGATACCGATCTTGGGAGCGTTTTCGATGGGTGCATCGAAGGTGTAAAACGGCATCACATTCTGGCCGCCGATGACGATTGCCTTGTCACCGGTACCCAGGGTCACGGCATTGATCTTGCCGCTGTAGGGAGCCGTCTTAGGAGTGAAAGACATGTTGGTTTCCCCCTTAGGTTAATAATATTTTTTAGATAATAGGCACCGGAATCCGGTTGCCTTTGTCTACGTTAAAAAGCCCCATAGCACCAAAGTTTTTGTCATTCTGAGCGGAGGGCGTAGCCCGAAGTCGAAGAATCTTCGCATGACACCTACCTGATAGCTTGCGTAAATGCGTGGATCCTTCGACTCGCTTCGCTCGCTCAGGATGACAGGAATTTTACAGTCCGATGGACTGCATGATGCCCTTCAGGGCAGTTTTCATAGGATCGTTCTGGGGCAGCTTTGCGGAAGGCTCGCCAGCGCAATCACAGCGGTACACCGCCTCGTCATGGGGCAAAACGCCAAAGAGCTTCAGGCCGTGCTTCTCGATCTCAGCCTTAATCCCCTCGTCCAGAACACCATCCGGCGCACGGTTGATGATCAGACCCATCTGACCGGGGTTCAGGTTCATTTCCCCGATCATTTCCGCCACACGGGCAGCCGCCTGCACGCCCCGACGGGAACAGTCGGAAATCAGAAGCATCGTATCCACATGGGGCAATGTTCCCCGGGCGATATGTTCCAGACCGGCCTCGTTGTCCATGACCACATAGGCATAATTATTGGCATACTTGGCCACCTGGGACTGGAGGACACCGTTGACGTAGCAATAGCAGCCCTTGCCCTGGGTGCGACCCATGACCAGCATATCGAAATCATCGTCCTCGATGAGAGCGGAATTGAATTTGAATTCGGCATAATCGGCTTTTGTCATGCCGGCAGGAATGGTCTTTTTCAGTTCAGCCTGCGCCATCTCCTCACGGATCTGACCCAGAGAGGTTTCCACCTCCACGCCCAGAACCTCGTTGAGGTTGGAATTGGCATCCGCATCCACCACCAGCACCGGGCCGTCGCCCTTTTTGCACAGGTAGTCGATGAGCATACCGCAGGTGGTGGTCTTACCCACGCCGCCCTTACCGGCGACCGCAATGGTATGAGGCATAGCATTTTCTCCTTTGGGATAGCTGTGGAATGGGCATACTCCGCCCATATCCATACAATGATATCATATCACAACCCCCCACCAAATTCAAGGAGTAATTTCAACAAATTCATACTTCTTTCCTTGCCGCACTTCCATGCACCGATAAATGATTGTTTATGCGATTAGAGCACCGCACTCCTTGGCCCCCGCTTTTAAGAGGGGGCTGGCAAAAATCTTTGATTTTTGACTGGGGGAGTTCGGGAAAACCTATTTTTACTCCCCCCGGCCTCGCTTGCGCTTCGGCCACCCCCCTCATAAATGCGGGGGGCAAGGGCGTGTGCGTTACTCCGCTAAACAATCATTTACCATAATGATATTTTTTGTAGATTTTCCTCATATTTAGGACTAGAAAACCGAAGCGGTATGTGATATACTTATAATGTACGATTTTGTAAGGAAGGTGAGCAATTGGAAAACTATACTAAGTACGCTCTGAAAGATGCTTCCGAGCTGACCGGTATTCTGGATGGCAAGGACAATCTCTTTGTCATCGCCTGCAACAAGTGCTTCAAGGAATTTGAAACCATGCAGGAGCCGGATCTGGACGCATTCCTGGAGCTGGCGAAGAGTCTGGGCAAGACCGTCACCGGTACTGCCAAGGCTGATTTTCTGTGCAACAAGACCAAGGCTCAAAAGGGCCTAAAGGCCATGATCCCCGAAGGCACCGACCATGTGGTGGCCATCTCCTGCGGTCTGGGTGTCCAGACGGTGGCGGATGTGTCCGAAATCTCCACTCTGGCCGCTGCCAATTCCCTGAACTACACCGGCCATCACGGCATGGCTCTGACCAAGAAGGCCTGCGATGCCTGTGCTCAGTGCTACCTGAATATCACCGGCGGCATCTGCCCCATTGTGGACTGCTCCAAGAGCCTGATCAACGGTCAGTGTGGCGGTGCCAAGAACGGCAAGTGCGAGGTCAGCCCCGACAAGGACTGCGCCTGGGAGAAGATCCAGCAGCGGCTGGCGGCTCAAGGTCGTGTGGGCGAGCTGACTGCCCAGAGTGTCCAGATTCGGGACTACTCCAAGGTCAACTTCAAGGTTATCAACGACTATGTAAAAGCTATTCGTGAGAAGCGTCTGGACGGCTGGTACGGCGGCATCCACCCCGTTGAGGGCAAGGAGCCCACGGAGGCCAAGCCCCTGGTTCGTTTCCCCGATCCCGAGAGCGTGATCATTCCTCTGTCCATGCATCTGGGCGCACCTGCTACCCCCATTGTGGCAGTGGGCGACACCGTCAAGGTTGGTCAGAAGATCGGTGAAGCCGCCGGCTTCATCCCCGCTCCCGTTCATTCCAGCGTCAGCGGTAAGGTCATCGCCATTGCTGACTGCCCCCATGCCACCCGTGGCACCTGCCAGAGTATCGTGATCCAGTCCGACGGGCAGAACACCCTCCACGAGTCCATCAAGCCCAACAAGCCTCTGGAAGAGCTGACTCCCGACGAGATCATCGAGATCGTCAAGGAAGCCGGCATCGTGGGTATGGGCGGCGCTGGCTTCCCCACCTATGTGAAGCTGAAGCCCAATAAGCCCATCGAGGCGGTTTTGATCAATGCCTGTGAATGTGAGCCCATGCTCACCGCCGACCACAGAGTGCTGCTGGAGTTCGCCGACGACGTCATCTTCGGTCTGCAGGTGGAAATGAAGGCTGTGAACGCTCCCAAGGGCATCATCGTCATCGAGGAGAACAAGCCCGATGCCATTGCTCTGATGCGCGAAAAGGTCGCCGATATCGAGGGTATCGAGGTTCTGGAGGTTTCCACCCAGTATCCTCAGGGCGGTGAAAAAATGCTCATCAAGCGGGCGCTGGGTCGCAGTGTTCCCAGCGGCGGTCTGCCTGCGGATGTGGGCGCTGTGGTCAGCAACGTCAGCACCGTCAAGGCCATCTCCGATGCCGTTCAGACCGGTATGCCCCTGATTGAGCGTGTTACTACCATCACCGGTAAGTACATTCCCAACCCCGGCAACTTCATCGTGAAGATCGGCACCAACACCGCGGATCTCATCGATTACTGCGGCGGCATTTCCGCCACCGATGTGACCGTCAAGGCCGGCGGCCCCATGATGGGCTTCCCCCAGACGGAGCTGAATGTGCCCATTATGAAGGGCTCCAACGGCATCATCGCCATCGACACTGTGGAATCCGAAGCACAGAACTGCATCAAGTGCGGCCGCTGTGTGGATGTGTGTCCCATGGAGCTGAAGCCTCTGTACTTCTACAAGTATTCCATCACCCAGGATTGGCAGGGTTGTAAGGATATGAACATTATGGACTGCATGGAGTGCCGCTGCTGCGAGTACATCTGCTCGTCCAAGCTGCCCCTGGTCAGCATGATCAAGATGGGCAAGAACGGCGTAAGGGGGATGAAGTAATATGTTGATCACCGAACTGAAAGCGAAAGATACCATCCTCTCCCTGATTACCGGAAAGGCATTTATCATCAACTGCCACGGCTGTAAGGAAGTCCACTTCCCGGAGCATGAGGCTGATGCGCTGCAGAAGGAGCTGGATGTCACCGGCATCGTCACCACCGACTACATCTGCAACCCCGACAACCTGAAGCTGCAGCTTGCAAAGCACGCCGATGCCATCGCCGCTGCGGACACCGTGCTGGTATTCTCCTGCGGTGTGGGTGTGCAGACCGTTGCGGAGTATCTCAGCGATAAGCGGGTCTGTGCTGCCTGCGATACCTATGCGCTGCCCGGTTTCCAGGGCGTTACCCCTCTGGAGTACGACTGCAAGCAGTGCGGCGAGTGCTACCTGAACCTTACCGGCGGCATCTGCCCCATCACCGCCTGCTCCAAGAGCCTGATCAACGGTCAGTGCGGCGGTGCCAAGAACGGCAAGTGCGAGGTGGATCCCAACATGGAATGCGGTTGGGAGCGGATCCAGAGAAGACTGACCCAGATCGGTCGCCTGGACGTGCTGAAGTGCCCCATTCAGGTGCGCAATTACGCCACCGACGACGAAATCAAGAAATAAAAAACGCTGTCATTGCCGAAATCAACATATTTTTGTCATCCTGAGCGAGCGAAGCGAGTCGAAGGATCCACGCTCCCTATTTACATTCTCGGTTAGATGTGTGCGAAGATTCTTCGACTCCGGGCTACGCCCTCCGCTCAGAATGACATTGCTTTCGATTTCTGCGTAACAATGACATACAATATTGATGATTGGAGTAATTGACAATGAGAATTACCGAATTGTTTGATAACGGTCAGTTTGTGGTCACCGCCGAGGTCGGCCCTCCCAAGGGCATCGACGCCAGCCATGTGGTCAGCGAAGCCAAAGAGTACCTCAGCGGCATCACCGCCGTGAACGTCACCGATAACCAGTCCTCCGTCATGCGCATGGGCAGCCTGCCTGCCTGCGTGGCGCTGAAGA
>JAZNRS010000076.1:0-15520 GCA_045590815.1 Faecousia sp. | reverse complement strand
CTGTCCGGTGGTCAGCGTCAGCGTGTTGCCATCGGCCGTGCTATCGTCCGTGCTCCTCAGGTCATGCTGATGGACGAGCCCCTGTCCAACCTGGACGCCAAGCTGCGTAACCAGATGCGTGCTGAGATCATCAAGCTGCGTGAGAAGATCCAGACCACCTTTATCTATGTTACCCACGACCAGACCGAGGCTATGACTCTGGGCGACCGTATCGTCATCATGAAGGACGGCTTCATCCAGCAGATCGGTACTCCTCAGGAGGTCTTCAACCATCCCTACAACCTGTTCGTCGCCGGCTTCATCGGCTCTCCCCAGATGAACTTCTTCGACGCCAAGCTGGTTAAGGCTAACGGCAAGTACGCTGTCAAGCTGGACACCCTGACCGTCGAGCTGTCCGAGGAGAAGCAGAAGGCTCTGGCTGCCAACAATGTTGAGGAGCAGGAGATCGTTCTGGGCGTCCGTCCCGAGCACATCACTCTGGGCAAGGATGGCATCGACGCTACCGTCGACGTCAGCGAAATGATGGGCTCCTCTGTGCACCTGCACGTCACCGCTATGGGTCGTGACGTTGTTGTGGTGGTTTCCACCATGAACATGACCGGTGCTGAGGTTGCCGCTCTGTCCAACGGCGCTCCCGTGAAGTTCAACTTCGCCGGCCACGTCTGCCACATCTTCGGCAAGGAGAGCAAGATCAACCTGGAGGCTTAATTCCATACATAATCCCCCCTGCCAAATGGCAGGGGGGATTTTCAGACTGTCAAAAAACCTGTCATTGCGAACCAGTGACCGCGGTGCGTCGCACAGCGAATTTCAATCTCAATGATTGCCAGTGGCAATCCCCTAAATAGGAGTGAAATACTGGTTTTTTGACTAAAAAAAGTTCGAAATACTCGGGGATTTCCACGCCAGTGTGCGCACTGGCGTGGGAATGACACCGCTTTTTTGACCCGCCCGTTGTATTTATTTCGACATTTCGGACATATAGGCTTCGCACACGGTTTCCACGTCGCCGATCATTCTCGCTACGCCGTGATCCAGCCACACCACATGGTCACACAGGCGCTTCACCTCGTCGATGTTATGGGAAACGTACAGCAGCGTGGTGCCGCCGTCCAGCAGCTCTTTCATGCGTGCCTCGCACTTCTGTCGGAATTTGTAGTCGCCAACCGCCAGCACCTCATCCACGATGAGGATATCCGGCTTCACCATGGTGGCTACGGAAAAGCCCAGCCGTGCCTTCATACCGGAGGAGTAATTCTTCATGGGAGAATCCAGGAATTTCTCGATCTCCGCAAAACGCACGATCTCGTCGAAATGCTCCTCCATGAATTTTTGGGAGTGACCCAGCACACAGCCATTGAGAAAAATATTCTCCCGGGCGGTACACTCCATGTCAAAGCCGGCGCCCAGCTCGATCAGCGGCGCAACGCTGCCGTTGACGGTGACTGTGCCCTGGTAGGGCTTCATGATGCCGCTGATGGCCTTGAGCATGGTGGATTTACCGGAGCCGTTGATGCCGATCAGACCCCAGGCCTCGCCCTCACGGATCTGAAAGCTCACGTCCTTCAGCGCCAAAAACTCCTGGAACATCAATTCCCTTTTCAGAAATTTGATGAAATATTCCTTCAGATTGTCGATCTTCTGACTGGCCAGGTTGAACCGGACCGTCACATGATCCACATCTACCATAATTCGCTTTTCACTCATTCCGCCACCTCCTTAAATATACAGGATGAAACGGTCCTTGGACCTCATGAAGCTCCACATGCCGATGACCAGCGCAAGCACCGCCGCGCCGCAGCCGGCCAGGATGATCATGGGTCCGGGCATTCTGCCGTAGTAGACCAGGTCACGGAACTGTCCGATGTAGAAGTACATGGGGTTGAAATGCTTCACCAGCCACAGCACATTCTCCGACAGCAGCTCCATGGGATAGAAAATGGCGGACAGGTACATCCACGCCAGGGTCACCGCGCCGTAGATAAACTGGGTATCCTTGAAAAACACGTTGGCCTGCGCCAAAAACAGTCCCAGTCCCACGCAGAATACATACAGCTGCAGCAGCACAAAAGGAAACAGCAGCGCATACCAATTGAGGGTGAAACCGGTGAAGATCATGGCGTAGGCGATCACCAGCACCAGTGCGCCCAGGGAGAACAGCAGATCCACCAGGCAGCTGGTGACCTTGGACAGCACGAACACATACTTGGGCACATAGGTCTTTTTCAGCAGCGGGGCGTTGCTGGTGATGGCGAAGATGGACTGGGTGGTGGCGGTGTTCATGAAATTGAACAGCAGCTGACCGCAGAACAGATACACCGGGAAATTGTCGATATTCCGATCGAACATGGTGGAGAACACGATGCTCATGATGATCATGATCAGCAGCGGATTCAAAATGCTCCACACATAGCCCAGCCAGCTTCTGCGGTACTTCAGCTTAACATTTTTGCTGACCAACAGCTTCAGCAGATCCCGGTATTTCCAAAATTCATGGAAATACTGGGATATTTTCTTTCGGGGACTTTTCATTGGGGTTCCTCCGTTTGGCAAGCTTATCGGTTGCCGTACATTTTCTCGTAGTAATTCTGATACTCCCCGGAGATGATGGTCTGCCACCACTCCCGGTTATCCAGGTACCAGCGGATGGTCTTCTGGATGCCGTCGGCAAACTTGGTTTCCGGCAGCCAGCCCAGCTCGTTGTGGATCTTGGTGGGGTCGATGGCGTAGCGCATATCGTGACCCTTCCGGTCGGTGACGTAGGTGATGAGGCTCTCGGGCTTGTCCAGCGCCTTGCAGATGATCTTCACGATGTCGATGTTGCGCATCTCGTTATGACCGCCGATGTTATACACCTCACCCACACGACCCTTATGGATGATCAGGTCGATGGCCTTGCAGTGGTCCTCCACATACAGCCAGTCACGGACGTTCAGACCCTCGCCGTACACCGGCAGAGGCTTATCCGCCAGGGCATTGGCGATCATCAGCGGGATCAGCTTCTCGGGGAAGTGGTAGGGGCCGTAGTTATTGGAGCAGCGGGAGATGGTCACCGGCAGACCGTAGGTACGGTGGTATGCCATGACCAGCAGATCCGCACCGGCCTTGGAGGAAGAATAGGGGGAGCTGGTATGCAGAGGGGTCTCCTCGGTGAAAAACAGGTCGGGCCGATCCAGCGGCAAATCGCCGTAAACCTCATCGGTAGACACCTGGTGATACCGGGTGATGCCATACTTGCGGCAGGCATCCATCAGCACCTGGGTGCCCAGAATATTGGTCTGCAGGAACACCTCGGGATTTTCAATGGAGCGGTCCACATGGCTCTCGGCGGCGAAGTTCACCACCATATCCGGGTGCTCCTCCTCAAAGAGCCGGTACACACCCTCCCGGTCGCAGATATCCAGCTTCACGAAACGGAAATTGGGGTTATCCATCACCGGTGCCAGGGTGGACAGATTGCCTGCGTAGGTCAGCTTGTCCAGGCAGATGATCCGGTAGTCCGGGTGCTTGTCCAGCATATGAAATACAAAATTGGAGCCGATAAATCCGGCGCCGCCGGTTACAATGATCGTCATATTTTTTCTCCTTTACTGCCGGTAATCGATGAGGCATTCCACGGCATCCACGCCCAGGGTGGTGATCTTGTGCCGCTGGGACATTTGGGCACGCTCGGCGTAGGAATCGTCGATGAACAAAGCGTCCTTATCCGGCGTGATAAAGTCGCATTTTTTCTGATCCTTGCGGATATGGATAATATCCTTGAACAATTTGGGGTAAATACAATACTTCTCCAGATCTTCCCCGATGGGAGTATCGTGCTTGGTGATCAAAATCAGGGGGATCTGATTGTTTTTGCACTGATAGATATAGCGCATCAGCTGTTCGTTGACTCTGCCGTGGACGATGAGGGTATCGTCAAAGTCCAAATACACCTCCGTAAAGCGCTTATTCAGCCGGAAGGCGTTGTACAGCGCACGGTCCACCTCCACGTCAGCCAGCTGGGGCTGCACCTGCACATCGTAGCCCATCATGTCGAAAACCGACAGCAGCGGCAGATTCACGCCGGCTGCCCGCTGGACGCACATGGTGCCGGCGATACGGGTGGCGACCTCCAGGAGCTTATATTCTCCCTGTCCGTTGCGCTTGAGCTGGAAGAACCATGCCCCACGCATGGGGATGCGCTTGCCGATCTGCAGGGCGATCTGACGGATCCGGTCATCCGGCTGCTGGAGCCGGGAATTGACGCTGATGCCGTTGCGGATGCGGTGGCGGTTACGGCAGTTGACGTACTGGAGCTGACCGTGGCGGTTGGTGAAGCAATCGATGGTATACTCCTCGCCGCTGAGGTACTCGCACAGCACATAGGGCTCATCCATCCGGGCCACCGCATGGTGCAGAGCATCCTTATCCCGCAGGATCTGGAAGCCCTTGGAGCCGTAGCCCTCCTGGGGCTTGATGATCACCGGGAAACCGGGAACCCGGTCTTCATTTTCATACACACCGGGCAGGAAATCCTCCCCGGCAAGGCGGTCATAGGTTCTTGCCTTGTTGCGGCAGATATGCACCGCATCGTCGCAGGGAGCGATGAGCTCCGCCTTCAGCTCATCCCGGCGACCGGAAAGCACGTCCACCACCTGATCCATGGCAGGATAGATGTAGTCGATGTGCTTTTCCTCCAAAACAGCATTGAGCCGGTCCATAAAATCCTCCGCATGGATCATGGGCAGTCCCTCAATGTAATTTTTATACATAAATTTTCCGTGATCCGCCACGCTGGAGCCGCCCCACAATGTGATAAAGGGGATGTCCTTCAGCGCCCGGTGGATCTCCAGCGCGACCTCGGAGCCGCAGGGGAATACGAATATATTGACGTGTTTCATGGTGCCTCTTTCTCAGAATGCGGAGATCATCCGCTGATACATTTCCATCAGATCCACCTTGGGCTCCCAGCCCAGGGCACGGAGCTTGGTGGTATCCAGCTTCAAAAAGGTATCCGGAGGGTATTTACCCTGCTGGGCGGCATCGGTGTTGGTCTTCACCGACACTTTACCGCCGCCGAATGCTTCCGCCACCGCTTCCGCCATCTCCTTGACGGAGCAATAGGTGGCATCGTTGGCTGCGTTGTACACCGTGGCGGTGGTGCCCTTGAGCAAAACGGTCAAAATGGCGGTGACCGCGTCGGCGGTGTACAGGTACATATTTTTCTTGGAGCCGGAGGTGGCGAGCTTGATATCCTCCCCTGCCAAAGCGCAGCGGGCCATGTAGGCAAACACCCGCTTATCCTCTGCCTTGACCCCGGGCCCAAAGGTTTGTGACAGCCGGCAGATCATCACCCGGACCCCGTACTGGGCGGCGTAGCAGCAGCACAAATTCTCCGCCATGCGCTTTGCCATGGGGTAGCAGCTCCGGGGGGACATGAGATCGATTTCCCCCAGGATGTCCTCCGTCAGATCGAGCTCCTGTTCGATCTTGCCGTAGACCTCCATACTGGAGAGGAATACCACCCCTGCGGAATGCTGTAGGGCAAGGTTCAGGATATTTTTCGTGCCTGCCAGGATGGTTTCGGCGGTGTCCGCCGGGTGCTCCACAAAGAAGCTGCTATCCGTGGGGCAGGCGCAGTGGATAATATAGTCCACCGGCGTGGAGATCTGCGGCAGGCTTTCCACCGAGCCGGTGACAAATGTCACGCCCCCCTCCGGGAACATCGCCTTCGCCTTTTCGGCGCTGCGAACCAGAGCGGTCACCGGGATATCCCCCCGGTGGAGCAGCGCCTTGACCACCGCACAGCCGATCAGACCCGTTGCGCCGGTGACGAAAACCTGCTTATTTTTCAGTTCTTCCCAGGGAATTTGGGGATTTTGAGCAATCAGCTCCATATCCTGCAGCATAATCTTTCCTCTCAATCAGAAGCCAAGCACAGAACGGCTTTCCCGCAGATCGTAAACCGCCTTGAAGATGTAGTAATCTTCCGGGTTGGTGATCTTGATGTTGGTGCCCTCGCAGCGGACGAAGTACAGCTGCTTGCCCAGGGCCGTCATGATGGTACAGGTGTCGATGGTGGTGGATTCGGGCATATCCTGCGCCTGCTCGTGGGCATCCAGGGCGTCCTTATAGTAGAAGGTCTGGGGTGCCTTGGCAATATACAGCTTGCTGCGCTCGATGGTGGCGCTGACCGTCATGCCGTCCTCGCTGATGATGCCGGTCTCCGTGAAGGGATCCACAGTGATGGCGTTGCCGTGCTCTTTGATGCAGGCAAGATTGTCGCTGATGAGCTTGCCGCTGATCAAAGGACGCACCGCATCGTGCATCATCACCACGTCATCATCCTTGCACAGATCCCGGATGGCACGCAGCGCCGACAACTTGGATTCCTGGGAGGTCTTGCCGCCGGGAACCACCTTCACCAGCTTGGTGATGCCGAATTTCTGCGCCAGCATACGCAGGTGATCGTGCCAGCCATCCACGCAGGGCACCACGATCATGTCGATATCCGGGTGGTTTTGGAAGATCTCCAGGGTATGGATGATGATGGGCTTGCCGTACAGCTCCAAAAACTGCTTGGGGCAGGCGGCATTGTGCATACGCTGACCGGTTCCGCCGGCAAATACTAACGCAATATTCATATCAGTACCTCAATTCAAGCCGATTCTGCGCTTGACCTCTTCCACGATACGCTTGGAATTGTCCGCATCGTTGGCGGACATCTCATACAGCTCGCTGCGGACCCGGCAGCGCCATGCGCTGTCCTTGGTGGGATCCTTGGCGTATTCTTCGATGGCAGCCAGGGTCTGCGCCCAGGTGGATGTTTTGGGACCGGGGGAATATTCCTCGTAGTCGTAGTTGAGGTTGCATTCCTGCCGGATGAACTTCTGGAAGTCATAATTGAAGAAAATGGCGGGTCTGTCCAGCAAAATGAAATCGTAGGCGATGGAGGAATAGTCGGAGATCAGGATATCGTAGCCCGCCAGGGTGGTGTAGATATCCTTTTCGTGGTCGATCTTGATCCGGTCGAACTTCTCCGCCAGCCGGTCCAGGATGGCGCCGTAATTGCGCCAGGTGTGGGGGTGCAGACGGATCATGATCTCGCCGCTGAGCCGCTCCAGGGCTTCCTGGATCTCGCTGCCGCTTTCCACGATCTGATTGACCAGGTTCTTCTCGTCCACCTCGCTCCACCGGTAGGTGGGAGCATACAGCACCCGCAGACCCTCATGGGGCGTCTTGTCGGAATGGAGGTGGATGTTCCGGGGATGACCGCTGTAGAAGCAATTCTCATGGGGGATGTGCCAGGGATCGGCGACCATCGCCACCCGCTCCGGACCGGGACAAACCAGCATGAAATACTTCTCAAACAGCTCACGGTGGAAGGCGTAGCACCAGTAGCGCAGCTTCTTTCTGCGCAGCTGTGCCTTGGAATCCTCCGGGCTGGGCAGGATATCGTCGCTGAATTTCACACCGGGAACGGTTGTATTTTTCAGATCGCCGATGGCTTTCAGACCCACGCCGTGCCACAGCTGAACGATCTTCAGCTCGTCGTTCATGCCGGACAGAGCGCCGTAATCGGACATCTTGAAGTGGTCGGTGAATGCCACCGCCGCCTTGGCAACCAGCTTGCGGCACTGGCGGGTGTCCGCCCTCACCACCGGCTTGCCGGCTTCCGTCAGCTCCTCAAAGATCTCCTCATCGGCGGTGATCCACACCGCCTTGATCTGGGGATAATGCTCCAGCACATACTCATACAGATACTTGGTGTTATCCATATAATTCTTCTTGTTGAAGCCGGAGAAGACCCACAGATCCTTTTCCTTGGGCACACGGGTATTTTTCCAGTAGAGCATGAGCCCATAGGTCTGCTTGATGGCATTTTTGCCCTTGCTGCCCAGCTTTTTGATGCCGGCGGTGATCTTTTTCAGCACCAGGGCGATGCGCATCTGGGGGTACATCCAACGGCGGAAGTGCTTGTTGCGCACCACCATCTGGTAGCCGTCCCAGCCGTAGCGCCCGGTGAGGGAGCACTGATCTCCGTAAAAGGACATGTACGCATTCAGCGCGATCCGTGCCGCCACCGGGTAGGTGGCAACAAATTCGGCGATGCGCTCATCATCCTGCTTCTCGATGAGCAGACGCAGATAGTTGGCGCTTTCCAGCTTGATCCGGTTTTCGATGGTCACGACGGGGTAGCCGGTGAAATGCTCCACGGCAAACTCCCGCAGACCCTGCAGGTAGCGCACATAGTCCACACGGGTGCGCATGAAGCTGGCTTCCCGATCCTTGTCGAAGAAGATGCTGCCGTCGTTGATCCGGTACACCGAGGTGATCTCCGGGATATGACCCAGCTTCGTGGTGCCCAGCTGCATCAGCAGCATGGGGGTGTCGCCGATGATGCCCTGGTAGTACCAATCGGGGATGGGCAGATCGTAATTCCAGCGGTAAAAATGGCTGGAGGTGTGGGCAACATTGATATTGATGATATATCCGGGCTCAAAAAGCGCCTTGCGCTTGTAGCCAGGGATGCTGTCGGGCATGAGGATCTTGCCGTCGGGCATGGCCTTATACCAGGTGCGCAGGTGCCAGTCCTCGGGAGCGACCACCTCCGTCTGGGTGCAGCAGACACGGATGTCCGGATTGGCCTCCATGTAATCCACCTGCTTTTGCAGCTTGTAGGGGTCTACCCAGTAATCGTCGCCCTCGCAGAAGGCGATGTAGGGGCTGGTCGCCTGCTGGCACATGTCCACCAGGTTCCGCTGGGCACCCATATTCTTCTCCCGCAGGAAGGGCACGATCACATCCGGGTACTTTTCGGCGTACGCCCGGATGATATCCGCCGTGCCGTCGGGACCGCAGTCCTCGCCTACGAATACCTTAAACTTAAAATCGGTCTTCTGCATGAGAAAGCTGTCCAGCGCCTGGGCAATGAACTGCTCATGCTTATAGGAAATGCACACCACCGTGACCATGGTACCGTCGTTTTCCATGGCCTTGCGCTCGGTCAGGGTCAGGGCGTTTTCATCCAGCTGGAATTCCTTCGCCGCCTCGATGGCATAGCTTTCCGGCAACACTTTCTTTTTCTCTTCCATGAACATCATCTCACTTCAACGCAAAGACAGCAGATACTGTCCGTATTCCGTCATTTTCAGCTCTTCGCCCAGGGCATGGAGCTGTTGGGTGTCGATAAAGCCACGGCGCCATGCGATCTCCTCGATGCAGGAGATGTAGTAGCCCTGGCGGTCCTGGACCACCTTCACATATTCCGCCGCCTGGAGCATACCGTCCGGCGTGCCGGTGTCCAGCCATGCCATGCCGCGGCCCATCAGCTCCACCTTCAGCTGCTTGCGCTCCAGATACACATTGTTCACCGCGGTGATCTCCAGCTCGCCACGGGCGGAGGGCTGGATATTCTTCGCCACCTCCACGATGGAGTTGTCGTAGAAATACAGACCGGGGACGGCGTAATTGGACTTGGGCTGGGCAGGCTTTTCCTCGATGGACTTGACGTGGAACTGCTCATCGAATTCCACCACGCCAAAGGCCTGAGGATCCTTCACAGGGTAGCCAAAGATGGTGGCACCCTGCAAACCGGCCTGGGCACTGCGCAATGTAGCGGTCAGATTCTGGCCGTGGAACACATTGTCACCCAGAATCAGGCACACGGAGTCATCGCCGATGAACTCCTCACCCAGAATAAAGGCTTCCGCCAGTCCTCTGGGCTGCTCCTGCACCTGATAGGTGAATTTCACGCCGATGCGGGAGCCATCTCCCAGCAGGCGCTCATAGTCGCCGATATCCACCGGAGTGGAAATAATCATGATCTCCCGGATGCCGGCCAGCAGCAGCACCGACAGCGGATAATAGATCAGCGGCTTATCATAAATGGACAGCAGCTGCTTGGATACGCCCAGTGTCATGGGATAGAGTCTGGTGCCTTTGCCACCGGCTAAAATAATACCCTTCATTTTTTCTCCTTTACGATCAACGCACAAATCTCTTCCGCTTCTGCCTCCGTCAGCTCCGGATACAACGGCAGCACCAGCACCTGCTGTGCCAGCTTCGCCGCCACCGGGGTGGGCTGGATGGCAAATTTACCTTCGTAGCAACCGAATTCATTGGTCGCCGGATAGAAATACTTTCTTGCCAGGATCCCCTGCTGCAGCAGCTTTTCCTGGAGCGCATCCCGGTCGATGCCGAAGACCTCCGGGTCCACGACGATGGGGAAATAGGAATAATTGGACTTTACACCCGGCTGCTCCGGGCAGAGGGTGATGCCCTCCACGCCGGCAAGGCACCTGCGGTAGACCGCCACAGCCTTCTTCCGGGCTTCGATCATGCCGTCCAGGTAGCGCAGGTTGCACAGACCCATAGCCGCCTGGAATTCGCTCATTTTGGCGTTGCCGCCCACCTCGCCGATGTCCTCCGGGGCGTACTGACCGAAGTTTTTCAGGGCGTTGAGCCGGTCAAACAGCTTCTGATCGTGACAGGTGACACAGCCGCCCTCAATGGTGTGGAATACCTTGGTGGCATGGAAGCTGAACATGGACATATCGCCAAAGCTGCCTACATTTTTGCCGTCCAGCTCCTCGCCAAAGGCGTGAGCCGCATCGTAGATCACCTTCAGGTTGTGCTTTTTGGCGATCCGCTCAATTTCTTCCACGTTGCAAATATTGCCGTACACGTGGACGGGCAGAATCGCGCAGGTACGGGGGGTGATCAGGCTTTCGATTTTGGTCACATCCATGGTGAAATCCACCGGGGAAATGTCGCAAAACACAGGCGTCAGACCGCACCGGACGATGGCTTGGGTGGTGGAGGCAAAGGTGAAGGGCGTTGTGATCACCTCGCCGCTCAGCCCCAGCGCCTCCAGCGCAAGCTCCAGAGCAAGGTGTCCGTTGGTTGCCAGAGCGACATGCTCCACGTCCATCATCCGGCACAGCTCGCAGGCCAATGTCTGGTGCTTTTCGCCCATGTTGGTCAGCCAGCGGCTTTCCCAAATGGGGGCAATTTCTTGCATATACTCTTCCAAAGGCGGAAGGAACGATCTGGTTACAGGAATCCGAACGCTCATATTACGCATCCTCTTTTCTATTATCTGCAATAAAGTAAATCATGTCATTCTGAGCGAGCGACAGCGAGTCGAGGAATCTACGCATTTCGTTGTTCAAATGGGAGCGAAGATCCTTCGACTCCGGGCGTTGCCCTCCGCTCAGGATGACAAAACTGACATTTTAACGGATTATCTTTTTGAACGGGATAGTCACAATCTTTTTTATCAGCATTCCGAAAACGGAAAAAGCGAAGCCGATCCGCTTTTCGGTTTTGATGATTCTCCATACCACACGGCCGCTGCCCTTGCCAGGTCTGCGCAGGGCGGTACACACCGCGTCCAGAAGCAGGTGCTTCTTTTGCGGCTCGAAGCTGGCGTCTGTGTGGAGCCGCTCAGCGGCGTAGGTTTCCAGCTTTTTGGTGTATACGTAGTCATCCCAGGTTTTCTCAGGATTGGCTTCGTACAGTACATTTGTTGCGCTGAGGCGGTCAGATGCGGGCTTGCGGTAGCAGCCCATGACGGACTGTATCTGGTAAATGGGGCTTTTGGAAGCCACCAGCAGGCACAGCGGCCGATCGCCGATCATGGGATGCATGGTAATCAGGTCTTCGTATTTCCCCGGCTCGTCCCGGAAAAAGTTGCGGTGAACAAGACTGTTCACGTGCCCCGGCAGAACGATGCCGCCAAAGTCTTCGAGGGTGTATACCTCTTTGCCGCAGATCCAGGGGATCGGCTCGTGGCAGGGTATCCCGTCATTGTCCACCAGCGTGATCTTGTGGGTGCAGCCGATATACGCAGGATGATTTTCCAGAAAATCCACCTGCTGCTGCAGCTTGGTATCCTCCGTCCAATAGTCGTCCCCCTCCAGATAGGCGATGTAGTCGCCCTTGGCACGGGTGATCAAGTCGTAAAAATTCTTGGTAGCGCCTAAGTTTTGCGGACGGATCACCGCCGTGATCCGCTGGGGGAATTTTTCCGCGTATTGCTCTATCATGTTCGCCGTTTCATCGGTAGAACCGTCATCTCCCAGCAGAATCTCGAAGAAAAAGTCTGTTTTCTGCCGCAATACACTTCCCAGAGCTTGTTCGATGTAGGCTGCGTGATTGTAGGTAATCATCACAACGCTTACTTTCGGCTTTTTTGTATCCATAGCTTACCCCAATTTTCACGCTGACGACGCGCTGTCATTCTTCTGCGAAAAGCGGTTTTTCTTCCATTTGCAGGAAAACATTTTTCTGCTAAAATAGTGAAAAACATACTCCCCCACTATTCTAATGTGTCATTATACTATATTTCGATGGTGATTGCAAGCCCTATATATTACCACCCACCATCTCCGTGGACTGGAGTGACCCCGAAATTGTAAACATCGGGTAAAAGTTTTATGAACAGGCTCATAAGCACCCCCGCGGGATATATTTTCATTGACACAAGCCTGTTGGCAAGCTATAATTGTTCCCAGAATGTTGAATTTTGGAGGACACCCCATGGCCTTTATTGATGAAAAGTTTAAGGAGAGAAAGCCGGAAGAAACCGTTGCGCTGATTCAGCAGATTCTGAAGCAGAACGGTATCGAGGTCACGGAGCTTTGGCACGATTCCGGTCTTGCCCACTGCTACAGTATGTCCCTCACCGCCCACGGCGGCATCCCCATTTCCAACGGCAAGGGCATCACCAAGGCTCTGGCGCAGGCCAGCGCCTACGGCGAGTTTATCGAGCGGCTCCAGGGCGGTCTGTTTTTGAGCAAATTCCAGTCCATCGACCGGGATCCGGTGATGAATATCCACACCTTCGCCCCGGATGTCAAGTACATGACCGTGCAGGAGCTGATCGCAGAGGGCGACTGGATGGATGCCATCATCAAAGAATACAAGGATCCTGCCATTACCCGTCAGTCCATCGGCCGGCTGTGCAAGCTCTTCGACCCCACCCCCGGCGACAAGGTGCTAACCCTGCCTTTCTATAGTCTGTTTGAGAAGAAGTACGTCTACTTCCCCATGGCATTCTACACTCAGATCTACGGCACCAACGGCTGCTGCGCCGGCAACACCCGGGACGAGGCGTGGGTTCACGCCCTGTCTGAGATGATGGAGCGTCACGCCTCCATCAAAATGCTCCTCAGCGGCGAGGGCGCTCCCAGCTTCCCCGACGAGGTACTGCGCAAGTACGACACCGTGGCCGCCATTCTGGATGCGGTACGGGAAAACGGCGACTTCGACGTGGACATTCTGGACTACTCCGAGGACAATGGCTACCCCGTGGTCGCCACCCGGATCATCAACAAGAAAAATCACAGCTACCGTGTGAACGTGGCGGCGGATCCGGTGTTTGAGATCGCCATCCAGCGGACGCTGACGGAGCTGTTCCAGGGCATGAGCGTGCACAATTTCTACGCCTGCCACAACGGCCGCATCTGCAACAAAAAAGCCGAGCAGATGACCAGCAAGAACATCGTCAACCAGCTGGAAAACGGCAGCGGTACCTTCACCGCCGACTATTTCGCCAACGATTTGACCTGCACCCGGCAGGCTGCCACCTTTGAGGATCACAGCAGCAAGACCAACGCCCAGCTTTTGGACTACGCCCTGGGGCTGTACCGGAAGCTGGATCGTCCGGTATATGTGCGGAATTTCTCCTACCTGGGCTTCCCCTCCTACCGGTTCATCGTCCCCGGCTTCTCCGAGGCGCTGGCGCTGAATCTGACCCAGCCGGTGTCCAACTACACCCTGGCGGACATGGCTGCCAAACTCATGAAGGATCCTGCCAAGGCAATGGATTACGAGCTGACCATGTTCCTGGCGTACAACAATAAGCAGCTGGCCGGTGTGTTCAGCCGGTACTACAATTACGGCAAGGTGTCCGGCGTGCCCCTGATGGGCATGAGCAACGACATCCTCGCCTGCGTCACCCGTGCCTACGCCGCCTACCGGCTGAAGCTGTATAATGATGCCATTTTGTATTCTGCGCCCCTGTGTCAGATGGATGACGAGGATATGGAGCAGTATTTCTCTCTGGTGAACAAGTATCTGGAGCTGAAGCAGGACGGGGTCTCCGAGGAAAAGAACCGTTGTATCCTGCGCAAATTCTACCTGGCGGAGTATTGCGACCGGCTGTTTGAGGCGCTGGACGCCGGCAAGACCCCTTACGATGCGTACCTGCTGAAGTGCGATTTGGAGCATTGTGAAGACTGCCGCTACCGGGAGCACTGTGCCTACCAGGCTAACCGGAATATGCATCTGCGCATCGGCGAGGTTTACAAGACCTTCACCGACGGTCAGAACGAAGCCCATTTTGCCATTTAACGTAAGTTGTCAATGAATCATAACGAGCCAGACCCATCCGGGTCTGGCTCGTTTCAGACTGTCAAAAAACCTGTCATTGCGAACCAGTGACCGCGGTGCGTCGCGCAGCGAATTTCAATCTCAATGATTGCCAGTGGCAATCATACCGCATCTGAATCACTGGTGTGGCAATCCCCTAAATAGGAGTGAAATACTGGTTTTTTGACTAAAAAAGTTCGAAAAACTCGGGGATTCCCACGCCAGTGTGCGCACTGGCTCGGAATGACACCGCTTTTTTTGACACGCTCTAACGAGCCAGACCCGGATGGGTCTGGCTCGTTTTTTCAAACAGCGGAAAAAGATTGTTTAGCGCAATAACCATACGCACAATCTCGTAGGGGAGGGTCTTGACCCTCCCTTCGCCGCAAGGCGCATCGTAGGGGCGGCAATCTGCCGCCCATCGCCGCAGGCGCAAAAATTATAAGGGCGGGTCAAGACCCGCCCCTACGATGTTAACTTATCCCCAAAGGCTGTCGGGGTACTTGCCCTCTTCCGCCATGCGGCGCAGAGCGGCGACGATCTGGGGCTTGTCCGCGGCGTAGGTGATGCCGTACCACTTATCAGCGGAGTGGAGCACCTTGGCACGGGCCTTGCCCTCTGCCAGCAGGTCTGCCACCGCAAAAGGCAGGAAAAATTCCGCTTTTTCCGGATTTTTGGGCATTTCTTCGGCAATAAAGGTGGCAAATTTGGTCTTCAGCTCCCCCAGGAAGCCGGGGGTGAAGCCCCAGGTGTTCATGGAAACCACCGTATCGGGCGCCAGCTCCGTCCAGTTTTCCCCGTCCTCAGTGAAGCGGATGGCATCCCCTTGAACCTCGATGCGGGTGCGCTCGTGGATGTCCGTCAGGTAGCCGTTCTCGTCGGTGGAGCAAACGCCACGGGCGACACTGCCGTTATCGGTGACGGTTTTGCCCAGCTCATAGCCCACCATGCAGTATTCGTACTTGTCGGTATCCCGGGCGTTGCACAGCGCCTCATAAATGCTCTTGAAGGCGGATTTGCCGTAGTAATCGTCGGAATTGATCACGGCGAAGGGCGCATCGCCGATTGTTTCAGCGGCGCAGAGCAGGGCGTGACCGGTGCCCCAGGGCTACTTGCGGCAATCGGGGACGGCGTAGCCTTCGGGGATCTTGTCGATCTCCTGGTA
>JAZNRS010000075.1:0-3621 GCA_045590815.1 Faecousia sp. | reverse complement strand
GAGTGCTCCTGCAGGTTGTGGCCAACACCGGGGATATAAGCGGAAACTTCCATACCGTTGGTCAGACGCACACGGGCGATCTTACGCAGTGCGGAGTTGGGCTTCTTGGGGGTGGTGGTACGAACAGCGGTGCACACGCCGCGCTTCTGGGGAGAGGGCAAAGTGGTAGCCTTGTTCTCAAGGGTGTTCAGACCTCTCTGCAGAGCAGGAGCGGTGGACTTGTAGGTGACCTGCTTACGGCCATTCTTAACGAGCTGGTTAAAAGTAGGCATTTCATTTCTCCTTTCTTCAATAGTTATATTCTACGGCAAAGCCGATAGAAACGACTTAATCCACGGCAGCCGCCGCGGCTGCGCCAACTTCGATTCCGCAGGCGCGGCCCAGATCCTGCATAGAGCCGATCCAGACATAGGATACCTTATTTAATTGGCACAGCGCCTCGATGGGCTCTGTGATGGCAGGATCTGCGTTTTTCGCCAAATAGACGAACCTCGCACGACCATTTTGCAGGGCTTTGCGGAGCTGTTTCGCACCGACTACTACCCTCTTTCCGGCCAAATTCGCCAAATTCCCGCATTCCGGGATTATACAATCATTCATCGTATCCATACAAAATAGTATTATACGCATTTTTCTGAAAATGTCAACAAATTTTGAAGAAAAATTTTATGAAATATGCAGAATCTTTTTGTAACAAAGTGTATACATTTTTTCGATATCCTATAAACAGAAAAGCTCCAAAGGAGGTCCGAATATGATTAAGAAGTCCACAGAAATCATTATGGTTACACTGTCCATTCTTTCCTGCATTGCGACGGCTATTGCATCGATTGCAGATTCTACACTGTGGACGATCATTTTTGGCATAGCCATGATCGTCTTTGTGGTCGTTTACAATGTGGTATGCAGACGGTGTCCCCATTGCGGTCACATCGCCGGACGCAGAGGCCCCTTCAATCTGAACGATCCCGGTCACTGCAGCTTCTGCGGTGAAAAGATCGAGTATAAGGAAGATAATTGATGGTTTGCCGCACAAGGCGCAGGGGTCGGTGCCCACATTGCCCCTATAGCACTTATCCCCTGCTGATTGGGTCGATGTGGGCATCGACCCCTACAAAATTATACTCCCACCGAGGAGATTGCCACGCCAGTGTGCGCACTGGCTCGCAATGACAGCATAAAACGCTTTAACGGCCGTCACCGGAAATGGTGACGGCCGTTTTGTGATTATTCAGCGATCTGCTCGACGAAGTCGTCTGTCAGGCGGCTTTCGGGGGTGACGCCGGGCTTGTAGTCCCGGTATGCCATCAAGCCGGAGCCAGCGGGGATCAGCTTACCGATCAGCACGTTCTCCTTCAGACCAACCAGGCGGTCGACCTTGCCCTTGATAGCGGCATCGGTCAGAACCTTGGTGGTTTCCTGGAAGGATGCGGCGGACAGGAAGGAATCCGTTGCCAGAGCAGCCTTGGTGATACCCAGCAGCACAGCGGAGGCAGAAGCCAGACGCAGCTCATCCTCACCTGCATCGATCCGGGCCTGGACAGCGGCATTGGCATCCTCAAACTCGAAGACATCCACCACAGTGCCGGTGAGCAGTGCGGAATCGCCGGGCTCCTCAACACGCACCTTGCGCATCATCTGACGGATGATGACCTCAATGTGCTTATCGTTGATTTCAACGCCCTGCTGGCGGTACACAGCCTGAACGGACTGCACCAGATAATCCTGAACAGCCTCCACGCCGGAAATACGCAGAACATCCTGGGGATACAGCGCACCGTCGGTGATGGGCTCGCCCTTGAGCACCTTCTTGCCGTGCTGGACCTTCAGACCCACGGAGTAAGGCACCTGGTAGACCTTCACCTCGCCGTCATCCGCGGTAACGGTGATGTTACGCAGAGCGGTGCGGTGGGTATCGTCGATGGATACCATACCGGTGATCTCAGAGATCTGAGCCATCTTCTTGGGACGGCGAGCCTCGAACAGTTCTTCAACTCTGGGCAGGCCCTGGGTGATATCGTCACCTGCAACGCCGCCGGAGTGGAAGGTACGCATGGTCAGCTGGGTGCCGGGCTCACCGATGGACTGTGCGGCGATGATACCGACGGCCTCGCCCAGATCCACTTCCTTGGAAGTAGCCAGGTTCATACCGTAGCACTTGGCGCACACGCCCACACGGGCACGGCAGCCCAGAATGGTGCGGATATAGATCTTCTCAATGCCGACCTTTTCGAACTTGGCGGCATCCTCGGGTCTCATCATGACATCCTTGGAGTGGATCAGCTCACCGGTTTCCGGATGCAGAACATCGCTCACCGGGTAGCGGCCACGGATACGGTTGCCGAAGGAATCCACAACGTCGCCGTTCTTGTCGTACACAGCGCCCACCCAAATACCGTTTTCGGTGCCACAGTTGTGCTCACGGATGATGACATCCTGAGAAACGTCCACCATACGACGGGTCAGGTAACCGGAGTCAGCGGTACGAAGAGCGGTATCGGTCATACCCTTACGGGCGCCCTTGGAGGAAATGAAGTACTCCAGAACAGACAGACCTTCACGGAAGTTAGCCTTAACGGGGATCTCAACGGTACGACCGGAGGTATCCGCCATCAAGCCACGCATACCGCCCAGCTGACGGATCTGAGCCATGCTACCACGAGCGCCGGAGTCGGCCATCATGTAGATGGGGTTGAACTGATCCATGCAGCCCTGGAGGGCATCGGTGACTTCCTTAGTGGTCTGCTCCCACTGCTTAACCACCAAACGGTAGCGCTCTTCATTGGTGATCAGACCCTGGCGGTAGTAGTTTTCGATCTCAACCACCTTGCCCTCAGCCTGCTTCACCAGCTCGTGCTTAATGGCAGGGACAACCATGTCCGCAATGGACACGGAGATAGCGCCCTTGGTGGAGAACTTATAGCCCAAAGCCTTGATCTTATCCAGCATCTCGGTGGCGATGGTGAAGCCATGGACCTGGATGCACTTGTCGATGATCTTGCCCAGCATCTTCTTGCCAACCAAGAAGTCCACTTCCAGGTTGAAGGCGCAATCGGGGTTGGTGCGATCCGCGAAGCCCAGATCCTGGGGGATGGGCTCGTTGTAGATCAGGCGACCCACGGTAGCGGTGATGATCTTGTAGACCATCTGGCCATCGATTTCCTTGCCCATACGAACCAGGATGGGTGCGTGCAGACCCACGTTGCCATCGGCATAGGCGGCGATGGCTTCGTCCACGCTGGAGTAGGCATGACGGGGACGGAAGGTAGCCTCGGTCTTGCCCTCGGCCTTCAGAGCCGCATTGGCAGCCAGGAACTCATCAGCATCCACAACGTCGCCCACGGTCCACTGGCTGTCGCCGGCGGAAGCGATGACCACTTCCTCAGCACCCTTCTCTGCCTTGCCCAGACGGGTGTAGGTCAGGTAGTAGGCGCCCAAGATCATATCCTGGGTAGGAACGGTAACGGGCTTGCCGTCCTGGGGACGGAGCAGGTTGTTGGCGGACAGCATCAGCATACGGGCTTCTGCCTGGGCCTCGGCGGACAGCGGAACGTGAATAGCCATCTGGTCACCGTCGAAGTCGGCGTTAAATGCGGTACAGCACAGGGGGTGCAGCTTCAG
>JAZNRS010000074.1:0-2397 GCA_045590815.1 Faecousia sp. | reverse complement strand
GTTTATCCCGTATCATGGTTTCTACAACCATCTGCTTAAACTCGCCTGTGTATCGCTTGTTTGGTATTCCTTTAGGCATAGAAAAACACCCCATTTTCTTAGTACAAGTATTATATCATACTTGTCTAACAAATGGGGTGCAGTTCAATGGCTATGGGCAGTATGTATTTAGAGATTAACCAATCTTCTTGGGGATGCTCAGGACACAAGCGATGCCGATGATCACAACCAGAGCAATGCCCAGAACGATGTAGACCTTAGTCCGGGCAGCACGGCGCTGAGCGTCGGTCATCTTTTCCTTCTGAGCGGTGGTGGGCTTGGTAGCCTCTTCCTCGCCCTCGCCTTCGCCTTCGGAGGGAGCTTCGGTGGGCTCTTCGTCCTCAGCGGGAGCAGTGGTGGGCTCCTCAGTGGGCTCCTCGGTGGGCTCCTCGGTGGGCTCCTCAGTGGGCTCCTCAGTGGGCTCGGAGGGATCCTCAGTAGTGTCGCCGCCCTCGGAAACCTCAGCAACCAGAATGGTAGCCACGTCGCCGGTGAGATCAACGGTGATCTTAATGGTCATATCCTTGTCAGCGGTGAAGGGCATATCGCCACTGCCGCCGCTGCACTCCAGGTCGGCCTTCTCGCCCAGCACGATGGTGGCGGAGCCAAAGTTGCAGGAGTCGTCCCAGGTGTCGTTACCGGCAACCTTGAACTTCATGGAAGTACCGGCGGTCAGCTCCAGGGTCTTCTCCCAGATGCCGTCGGAAACCTCGGTCATATCACCGGCGGGGTCATCGGTCTTCCACTCGCCAACGCCGGGGATGCCGGTGCCGACGACGGCCAGACTCTCAACGGTATCGAAGGCAGCCATAGCGGGGATGCACAGCATTGCCAGGCAAGCCAGGGCGCAAAGGATCGCAAAGAGTTTTTTCATTTTGTAATTCCTCCAGTGCTATTTTGTTAGACGGCATCATTATAGCACACATTTTTCCGAAGTGCTAGACATTTTCACAAAATTTCTCAAAAAATTGCAAAAAAATTTTACAGCTACTGTTTCGCCATAGCAGCGGTTTTGAGGACGCGCAGGAGCATTTGTCCGAAGGTCAGCTTCGGCACAGCTTTTCCCGCCACCATGGGGATCTCCCGCAGCACCTGCTCGCCGCACAGCACGGTCATGGTGCCCAGCCGCTGTCCACGGCTCACGGGCGCGGTTATGGATTCCTCCAGCTCCAGCCGGGTGGTCACAGCGGATTGCTGCGCCTTGTCGATGAGCAAAACCGGCTCCTCACCGGGGACGGCTGTAACGGAGTCCTCCTGCCCCAGCTTTACCGAAACCTGACCGGACTGAGCTTCCGGCTGGATGAGTGCATAGTTGGCGAAGCCGTAATCCAGCAACGATTTACAGGCGGCGAACCGCTCGGCGGAGCTTCCGCAGCCCATGACCACCACGATCAGCTCCATGCCATCTCGCTGCGCCGAGGCGGAAAGGCAGTACCCGGCCTTGCCGGTGAAGCCGGTTTTCAGGCCGGTGCAACCCTGATAAAAACGCACCATTTTGTTGGTATTTGACAGTCCAAATGTGCCGTTTCGCACAGAATCCATCCAAATAGTTGTGAATTTCTTGATGTCCGGGTGCTTTACAAGAAGCTCCCGGGACATGAGAGCGATGTCGTGAGCGGAGGTCAAATGCTCTGCCGCACCGGCATCATCGTCAAGGCCCGTGCAGTTGACGAAGTGGGTGTCTGCCATGCCCAGCTCCTGGGCACGCTGATTCATAGCATCCACAAACGCCGCCTCCGAGCCCTGCAGATGCTCCGCCATGGCGCAGGCGCAGTCGTATGCGGAGCTGTCGGCGATGGATTTGAGCATATCGGAAACGGACATGGTTTCCCCGACTTTCAGGTAGATCTGACTTCCACCTTTGGCGGCGGCGGTTTCCGATGCGGTGACGGTGTCCTCCCAGGAGATACGCCCGGTGTCGATCGCCTCCATGATGAGCAGCATGGTCATCACCTTGGTGACGCTGGCCGGGGGGAGCTTTTCGTGGGCGTTTTGCTCGTAGAGGATGGTGCCCGTGGCGGCGTCCATCAAAATGGCGCTTTTGGCGGCCACCTCCGCCGGTGCTGCCTTTGCCCGGATCGGCACCGTCACCATCGCCAGCGCCAGTAACATGCAGAATATTCGCTTCATCCTTACCCCTCCTACACTAAGTGGTACAAACTATGCGCCGAAAAGGATGGGTATGCCTCTTGCATTGGCCGACGTTTGGAGGTATAATGTAAATGATTGTTTAGATTAGCAACGCACCTACTCTTGCCCCCCGCATTTATGAGGGGGGTGGCCGAAGCGCAAGCGAGGCCGGGGGGAGGAATAATAGGATTTTCCCGAACTCCCCCAGTCAAAAATCAAAGATTTTTG
>JAZNRS010000073.1:0-9564 GCA_045590815.1 Faecousia sp. | reverse complement strand
GAGGAATCATCCGCCGAATGAGCCGGAAATGAGCAAAACATCCTCCCGGAATGGGAGGATGTTTTTTTGCGGTAAATGATTGTTTATCTTCGTAGGGCGAGGGCATGCCCTCGCCGTCGCCGAAGGCGAACGCCTCCCTTGTGCAAAGGGAGGTGGCCGGGCGGAAGCGAGGTCGGAGGGGTTGTAACACGGCATCAATTCAAAAACGGAAAATTATAGGGTAACAACAAACAATCCCTCAGTCAAAAATCGGTTCCGAAGAGCCGATTTTCGACAGCTCCCTTTGCACAAGGGAGCCTTTGCGCCGCAAGCGGCGCTCTGCGGCTTACAGCCGCAGACGGCATGGGCAAGCCCCCGCCCTACGATTGCGGTGCTCATATAAACAATCATTTACGCTTCCTATAACAGCAACAGCCCCGGAGTGGATACTCCGGGGCTTTGGGTTATTTATGCTTTTTGCCGGCGGTCTTACTCACGCTGTGGTGGGAAGATTTATGGCTATGGGAACGGCGCTCGCTGGACTTGCCGGTATACTTACTGGCGTACTTGCTATAGCCGTACTTACCGTAGCCGTACTGGCTGGAGTGGGCATACTTCCGGTAGCCGTAGTCATAGCCGTAGCCATAAGCGGACTTATAGCCATAGCCGTACTGACGGTGGAACCGGGGTACGCCGTTGAAGATGATACCGGTGAGCTTTACATCCTTCTGGTGCAGAGCGGTGATGGCGTTGAGCACCTGTCCCTTCTGGGCGTAGTCCTGCTTGACCACATAGATCACGCAGTCCGCATGGCGGCACAGCTCGGTGGTATCGGACACGATATCGCTGGGCGGTGTATCGATGACCACATAGTCATATTCCTTCAGTAGCTCGGCGATGACACGGTCCACCGCCTTGCCGTCGATGGAGTAGTGGCGCTTATCGGTACTGCGGGCGGAGATGAACTCCAGCTGGTACTTCTCGCTGACACGGACGCAGTCCACGGGATTCTGATCCTCGTCCCGGAGGCAGTCCATCATGCCGAAGCCGGTGGCCTTTTCGCCCAAAGAGCGGGCGACACTCTGACTGCGAAGGTCCGCGTCCAGCAGGACTACCTTATGCCCGTCCTGCTTCAGCGCCAGCGCCAGGTTGATGGCTACCGTGGTCTTGCCCTCACCTGCCAGGGTACTGGTGATCAGAATGGACTTGCCGGTCTGATTGCCCAGGATCTTCTTGACCTTCACACGCAGACCACGGAAGGACTCGGTCATGTTCAGATCCGACTCGGCGGTGATCAGCTCTTCCTTGCCGTTGCGGCGCTTCTTCTTATCCACCTTGGGCAGCGCCACCAGGATGGGGATATTCACAGACTCCTTCATTTCGTCGGTGGTCTGGATGGTACGGGTCAGCAGGGCGCAGCCCAGAATGATCAGCAGACCCAACGCCACACCCACCAGACCGCCCTTCATGGCGGAGCTCACAGGCTTGAAGCTGTTGTAAGGCTGGGTGGGCACGGTGGCATTACTGACGATCTTGACCTTGGGGTTTTCCACCATGTTGCCTGCCACCCGGGGGAAGCAGTCGATGAGGGCAACCAGGTAATCATAGGCATCCTGGGGATCGTTGGACACCACAGTCAGCCGGAGCATATTACTGTCTGCCACCGCCACCGCATTGGGCGTACCGTTGGCATAGCCCTTGGGCACCTGCTGGTTGACCAGGTCACGCATCATGTCCGTGGTCATCAGCCGGGGGAAGGATGCTGCCAGCTGCTCGGCGGCGTACTGATCGTAATAGGCGGCGGTGCCGAAAATGTCACCGGGGTTGTAACCGGCATCCACCGTGAAGATGGCCTTCGCCTCGTACATGGGCACGAAGGCACGCTTGTCCCGAATGGTATTGGCGGCGCCAAACAGCACTGCCAGGACGAGGATCACCGGCCATAAATTGACGAACACGTTCTTATATCGGATGAACAGGTTCAGCAACTTTATCGGTTCTTGCTCTTGCTTATCAAGTTCCATGGTCGGCACCTCCTTTATCGTTTTTTACCGGAGCTGTGGGATTTGCTGCTTCCGTTGTAGGAATATTTCTTGCCGCCGCTGTAGCTGTATCTGCCATAGCCGTACTTGCCGTAGGAGCCGTAGGGACCATAGCCGTTGCCGGTGCCGTACACATAGCGACCACGCAGAGAATTGCGCATATCGTTGAGGATACAGCCGATAAACGCACTCTTGCACTTGCGCAGGGCATCGATGGCATCGTTGACGTCGCAGGCGGCGGTGTAGTCCTGGCGGACCACCAGCATGGAGCCGTCTACCATATCAGCCAGAGTCTCCGCATCCGGGAACATACCCATGGGGGGAGAGTCCACGATGACAAAATCAAACACACGAAGCTGATGGATCAGCACGGGCATGGTATCGCCGGAGATCAGCTCCGCAGAGCGGGTATCGGTGTTGATGGGGAAGAGCATATACAGACCCAGCTGCTCATGGCGGACCATGCACTTACGCACATTTTCCCGGGAATAGGGGTGCGCCAGCAGCTTATTCAGCGGCATCGCACTGCTGTATGCGCCGTTGAAGAACCGGGCCATGGCAGGCTTACGCAGGTCACAGTCCACCAGGGCCACACTATGACCCTTCAGCGCCAGGGCGGCTGCCACGTTACCGGCGATGGTGGATTTACCCTCGCTCTCGCCAACGCCGGAAATCAGAAATACCTTCCGTCCACGGGCATTGGCCTCATGCTCCAGCTGGCTGCACACGGCGCCGATCTGCTCCGTATAGGCAAAGCTGGTGGTGGGAGAAAACACCTGCACATGGCGCTTGCTCCGCTTGAAGAAGCTATCAAACACGGATTTCAGCGTGCGGTGCTTCCGCTCGTGGCAAACTGCCGCGATGATGGGAGAATCCAGCTGATTGCGGGCACCGTCACGGGTCATGACCGTTTCGCTGCCGATGGTCACATAGCACATCAGCGCCATCACGCCCACAGCACACAGCGCTGCGGCGATCTTCTCCACCTTCTCCACATTGGTCATGTTGGAAGGACGGGAGGACACGCTGGGGTTACGCATGATATTCAGAACGCTGCGGCTGGAGATGAAGTCCGCCATGGTGGGGAACACATCCGTCAGCGCATTCAGCGCCAAAAACGCCTGCTCCGGAGTGGAGGCTGTGGCGGTGACGATGATGAAGTTGCTTTCGCCAACCTGGGAGGCGGTGATGGTACCGTCGAAATTGGCGAGCCGGGGGTCGTGGGCACGGATGCTCTCGTTCATCACGTCGGTCTTCAGCAGCTCCGTCAGCACCGATGCCACCTCACGGGTGGAGGTCAGGCTGCCGGTGGTGATGTAAGAAGAGGCACGGGAATTGACCGAGTAGGTCATATTCGCCTGGTACTTGGGCACATGGAGCCAGCTGTAAAACAGATTCACCGTCATAATGCCAACGACTGCCGCCGCTACGATCACCCATGCGTTGCGCAGCAGCATGCGGCCCAGGCAGGACAGAGAAATATTGCTCCACTTGATGCGTTTGGTTTCGCTACGATCTGCCATTTCGCCCCTCCTTTACTGCAGCACAACGGTGAGCATGGCGATGCCATGGCTGCCGTTGGCGGTGTAGGTGTAGGACACATAGTAGGTGCCCTCCTCGGAGCTGACTACCTCGTTTTTGATGCGCAGGTTGTCCATATCCACGTCGCCCACGGGCAGGATGATCTCATCCACGAACTCCATGGGATCAATCTTGGTGCCCACCTCCCGGTAGACCAGGTACTCCTTGAGCTTGATCTCGGGGCGCATGGGGTCGTTTTCCAGCAGGATCACGGGCAGCTTCTGCCACACGGTGTCGCCAATGGAGTTGGTCACCTGGATGGAGATGTTGTAGACCTCAGAGTTGTTGGTAGCCTCCAGGGTGGAAACACGGATCTTGTGGCTGATATCGCCGTCCACCACGTCGGTGGCGATGATCCGATCCAGCAGCGATACATCTTCGGTGGAGGAATACATCAGCGGCTCGATGATCTCAAAGGTGGGACAATGGTAATCGGTGTAGCGGATCTGGCGGGTAAAGGTCGCCATATTGTCATCGCTGTCGAAGACCATGTAGCTGACTCTGGCGGTATCGTTGGAGATCAGCTTGGAGATACCGGAAACCACCACATGGGCGGTCAGATCCCCGTCCTGCTCATCGTAAGCGGTGATGCCATTGAGCAGCGCAGCGCCGGTATCGGAGCTGGAAACCTCCAGCACACCCTCCGGGCAGCTGATCACAGGCGGTACCTTCCGCTCTGACGAGCCCTTGTAAAAGTATGTAAATATCGTGGCTGCCAGCAGCACCGCAAACAGCACAGCCAGCACTTGTTTGATCGTTCTCATATTTCGCTCCTAACTCTCACTCACACGCCGACCTTCTGCGCAGGAGGCGTATAAGTAGGCACCAGAGTCTGAACCCGGCTGCGAAGCAGGGATTCCTGACCCTCGGTCAATTCTCTCAGGGATTCCAGTTGGGCATGGAACTCGTCCACGTCAAAGTCGATCTTCTGACCAATATAGATCAGATCATTGGCGGTTTTCTGCAGACCCTCTTCGTCCATCAGCAGCTCCTCGTAGAGCTTTTCGCCGGGACGCAGCCCCGTGTACACGATGGGGATGTCCACATCCGGCTCAAAACCGGACAGACGGATCATATTCCGTGCCAGGTCGCTGATCTTCACCGGCTGACCCATGTCCAGCACGAAGATCTCACCGCCCTTGGCAAAGGCACCGGCCTGGAGCACCAGGGTCACCGCTTCGGGAATGGTCATGAAGAAGCGGGTGATCTCCGGATGGGTGACGGTAACGGGACCGCCCTTTTTGATCTGCTCACGGAACAGCGGGATCACAGAACCGTTGCTGCCCAGCACGTTGCCGAAGCGCACCGCCGCAAAGCAGGTGTCGCTGGTGCCGGCCATGGACTGGACCACCATCTCGCAGATGCGCTTGGAGGCACCCATGACGTTGGTGGGGTTGACCGCCTTGTCGGTGGAGATCAGCACAAAGTGCTCCACGCCGTACTTGGCGGCGGCACGGGCCGTATTGTAGGTGCCGAACACGTTGTTCTTCACCGCCTCCAGAGGAGAGGTTTCCATCAGCGGAACGTGCTTGTGGGCGGCGGCATGGTAAACCATGGCAGGACGGTACTTTTCCATCACTGCGTCCATGCGCTTTTCGTCCCGGACGGAGCCGATGAGCACATGGGTCGTCAGATCCGGGTAATTGGTCTTCAGCTCCTGCTCGATGGCATAAGCATTGTTTTCGTAAATATCAAAGATCACCAGATCCTTGGGCTTATAGCCTGCCAGCTGACGGCACAGCTCGCTGCCGATGCTGCCGCCGCCACCGGTGACCATCACGGTCTTGCCCCGGATGAGGTCGGAAAGACCACCCATGTCCACCCGGATCACGTCCCGCTGCAGCAGGTCCTCGATATCGATGTCCCGGATCGCCTGGATGGTGACTTCACCGTTGGCAAGCTGGTAAATACCGGGCATCTGCTTGAATTTGCAGCCGGTGCGGTTGCAAATATCCCAAATATCCTTTTTCGCCTGGGCACCCAGGGTGGGGATCGCCAGGATGATCTCGCTGACGCCGTACTTGTCCACCATGGCTTCGATGGTGTCACGGCTGCCCACGATGGGCACGCCCATCAGACTGCGGCCCTTTTTGTTGGGGTCGTCATCGATGATGCAGACTACTTTGTTTTGGGAAAGGCTGCTGTTTTGGAATTCCCGGAGCACCAGCGCGCCGGCAGCACCGGCACCGATGAGCATGGTCCGCCGCTGAGAGCGGTTGGCCAGCATATCCCGGACACGGCGCAAAAACCGGTAGGAAAAACGCACCACCGTGGTGGCGATGAACAGCAGCATGGTAAACAGGATCGGGAAGCTGATGGGCAGCGCCATCAACTTCAGCAGGATCAGCAGCATCTGCAGCAGACCCAGCAGAATGGATGCCACAAAGATCCGTGCCAGCTCGTCGGGACCGGCAAAGCTCCACAAGGTGCGATACAGCCGGAAGGCCGCAAACAGTCCCAGCGCCAGCAGGGTATTGGGCAGCGCCCAACGCATGGCCACCTGCAAAAAGCTGGTATCCAGCAGTACCGCAAAGCTAAATTCAAAACGGATAAATAGCGCCATAAATGCCGCCGCATTCAGTACCAGGATATCCAGCACGATCAATAAGATCACACGAGGCAGCATTAGGTTGGGTTCAGATTTCTTTTGTAGCGTCGGCATGGGTTCCGGTGCTCCTTTCGGTTTTTCCGTCAAAACAGACAGCATCACATGATATTATATCATATTTTTCCGGGATGTAAATGGATAATCGCGGTTTTTTTAACATTTTAGAAATAATTTTCGTTTTTTCCCACGCACTCCCACGAAAAAGAGTGGAAAACCGGAAAAAGATATGCTATAATGGCACAAATATATCTTTACCGACCTACCATCGGGCGATTTTGCAGGATCCTCCGGGGATTATCCCCCAGGAAGACCTGCGCCGTTTCCAGGTCGCAGAAATTCTCCGCCCAGCGGCGGATCTGTCCCATGTGGGGCGTACGGCTGTGGCTGCTGTGTCCGTCGCTGGCGATCAGGTGGGCGTTGCCCAGCTCCAGCAAGGCGTGTGCCGCTTCCTCAGCCCTCTCGCCCAGATTGCCCAGGATGCTTCCCTTGTTGATCTGCAGGACGTAGCCTGCCTCCATCCACCGGTCGGTGAGCACCGGGTCATACTGGATGGCGCCGTAGCGCTCCGGATGAGCCACCACCGGGATGTAGCCGTTTTCAGCAACACCGGAGAGGATATTGTCCATGTACATGAAATCCTCGTCGAAATAAAACTCCGTCAGCACATATTTGGAGCCCGCCAGGGTGGGCAGCTCATGGCGGCGGGCCAGCTCAATGGTTTCATTTAAGCACAGGATCTCCGCGCCCATGTGCAGCTGCAACGGCACCCCCCACCGCTCCAGGGTATCGGCAAGCTCCCGGTACCGCTGGGCGATCTCCTGCCGCAGCTCCAAAAATTCCAGCTCCCCACGAAAATGGGGCGTCGCCACGATATCCGTCACGCCGGATGCCACAGCCATTTTCGCCATGGTCAGCGCCTCCTCCAGGCTGGCGGCGCCGTCGTCGATCTCGTGGAGAATATGACAATGAATGTCGATCATACCATTCCCTCCCAGGGATATACATTATTAAATAATTATAGCATATTTCCCTTCCATGGGCAATAGGCAACCCGTGGGAATATCAGGAAACCCTTGTCATCCTGAGCGGAGCTATGCGTAGCATAGCGAAGTCGAAGGATCTACGCACCGATTTGACCTGAAAGGTAAATGTTATGCGTAGATTCTTCGACTCGCCGATGCTCGCTCAGAATGACTGCATCTTTGGGCTGTTTATCACATTAGAAAGGAGCAGTCTATGGCTAAAAAGAAAAAAACCTCATCGGAATTCGTAGCCGAAATGGGCAAAAAAGCAAAAGAAGGCTCCCTCCGGGGCGTATGGCTGGACTGGCTGTGGATCTGGTCGTTCAGCAAGAAGCGGTGGGTATCCGTGGTGCTGTACACCCTCTTCGGCATCACCGCCAGCGGTATGGGTCTGGTGGCGGGCGTCATCAGCAAGTACATGATCGATGCCATCGTCACCATGAACCTGAACAATCTGCTGCTGTACTGCCTGCTGAGCATCGGCAGCGCTGCCCTTGCCATCGCTTTCCAGAGCATGACCTCCCGGTTCTCCGCCAAGCTGAGCATCGCCATGCACAACGATGTCCAGGCCAAAGTCTTTGACGAGCTGCTCCAGACCGACTGGATGGCTCTGAGCAAGTACCCCACCGGCGACCTGCTCAGCCGCTTCTCCGCAGATGTGAATACCGTGTCCAGCTGCGCCGTCACCTGGCTGCCCAACGTGATCATCCAGTGCTTCACCATTTTGGCGACCCTGGTGGTCATCCTTTACTACGATCCCATCATGGCGCTGATCGGCTGCGCCAGCACGCCGATTTTGTTCCTCATGTCCCGGAGCCTGCTGAAAAAGCAGCGGGCCTACAACCAGCAGATGCGTCAGGTGGGCGGCGAGATGTCCGCCTTCCAGTCGGAATCCTTCCGGAACATCGACACGCTGAAGAGCTTCGGCGTGGAGGATCAGGTAGGACTGAAGCTGCGTTTCTGGCAGAAGCGCTACCGGGATACGGTACTGGAGCACAATAAGTTCACCATCAAAACCAGCGTTTGGCTGACCGTCATGAGCAGCGTGGTGCAATACGGCGCTTTGGCGTACTGCCTCTGGCGTCTTTGGAACAAGGACATTTTGTTCGGCACCATGACGCTGTTTTTGCAGCAGCGAGCCAGTCTGACCAATGCTTTTTCCGCCCTGATGGGGCTGATCCCCACGGCGCTCAGCGGCTCTGTGGCGGCCGAGCGTGTCCGGGAGCTGACGGAGCTTCCCAAGGAGCCCCGCACCGAGCAGATCCCCATCCCCCAGGGAAGCTGTGCTGTGGAGCTGAAGGATCTCCAGGTGGCGTACACCGAGGATAAGAAAGTATTGTCCGATGTAGACTTGTATGTCCCGGCAGGACAGATCGTGGCGCTGGTAGGTCCCTCCGGTGAGGGCAAGACCACCCTGCTGCGGCTTTTGCTGGGACTGATCCGTCCCGATGCGGGCACCATGGAGCTGATCGATCCGGAGGATACCCGGTATCCCCTGGGTGCGGACACCCGGCGGTGCTTCGCCTATGTGCCCCAGGGCAACACCGTCATCGCCGGCACCATTGCGGAAAACCTGCGCTTGGGGCAGGAGGATGCTTCCGAGGAGGAGATCATCGCCGCTTTGGAAGATGCCTGCGCCTGGGAATTCGTCAAGGAGCTGCCCCTGGGCATCCACGCCCCCATCGGCGAGGGCGGCAAGGGTCTGTCCGAAGGACAGGCACAGCGGCTGTCCATCGCCCGTGCGCTGCTGCGCCGTGCGCCGGTGATGCTGCTGGACGAGGTGACCAGCGCCCTGGATCCTGCCACGGAGCAGCGGGTGCTGAGCAATCTGACCGGTCGTGGTGTGACCACCATCGTCACCACCCACCGCCCCTCGGTGCTGCACCAATGCAGCCGTGCCTACCGGGTGGAAAACGGCCAGGTCACCCAGCTCACCGATGAACAAATCCAAGCCCTTTTGCTGTAAATAGTTGTCTAGCTCACTAAGATATGCTGTCATTGCGAGGCCCGAAGGGCCGTGGCAATCCCCTACGGCGATGCGAAAATGTTACAATTACCACTAAAAACACCGCAAAATTGGGGAGATTGCCACGCCAGTGAGCGCACTGGCTCGCAATGACATACTTCTTTTTTAGTGCGTCATTACTCCGCTAAACGATCATTTACCGCACAAAAAAATCATCCCCCGGAGGTGAACTGCACCCCATTTGTTAGACAAGTATGATATAATACTTGTACTAAGAAAATGGGGTGTTTTTCTATGCCTAAAGGAATACCAAACAAGCGATACACAGGCGAGTTTAAGCAGATGGTTGTAGAAACCATGATACGG
>JAZNRS010000072.1:0-22297 GCA_045590815.1 Faecousia sp. | reverse complement strand
ATATACCAAAAGTTTTACCATCTACGATACTTCTGATTCCGAGCGGATCATGAAGGAGATCGTGCAGGAAATGGGACTTGATGACAAAACCTTCCCGCCGAAATACGTCCTGGGTGCTATCAGCCGGGAGAAGGATAAAATGGTTTCTCCCCAGGAAATGCTGGACAGGGCGGAAAATACCGGCGACATCCGTGCTCTGCACATTGCCAGAGCCTATATGAAGTACCAGACCCGGCTGAAGGACAATAACGCCGTGGACTTTGATGACATTATCTATGTCACAGTCAAGCTGCTGATGGAGCATGAGGATGTCCGCCGGTATTATCAGAGGAAATTCCGCTATTGTTTGGTGGACGAGTACCAGGACACCAACCATATGCAGTACCTGCTTACCGGCCTTTTGGGTGGTCTGCACGAGAATATCTGCGTGGTGGGCGACGACGATCAGAGTATTTATCGTTTCCGTGGCGCCACGATTGAGAACATTTTGGACTTTGAAAAGCAATATAAGGGCAGCCGGGTGATCCGCCTGGAGCAAAATTACCGGTCTACCCAGTCCATTTTGAATGTGGCCAATGCGGTGATCGCCCACAATCTTGGCAGAAAGGGCAAGCGGCTGTGGACTGCCAATGAATCCGGTGAGGCAGTGACGGTGTACGAAGCCTCTGATGAAGGGGCTGAGGCGAATTACGTCGCCAGCCGGATCATTTCCCAGTCTAAGGGTAAAAATTTCAAGGATCACGCCATTTTGTACCGCACCAATGCTCAGTCCAATGTGCTGGAATATGCCTTGAAACGAAACGGCATTCCGTACCGGGTCATTGGCGGCACACGATTCTTTGACCGGGCGGAAATCAAGGATATGCTTGCATATCTGTGCGTTATCAACAATCGGGCGGACGATCTTCGGCTGAAGCGGATCATCAATAATCCGCCCCGTGGCTTGGGCGCAAAGACAATCGAAACCGCAGAGCGCCTGTCCCATGCGGCTGGCTTGCCCCTTTACAGTATCGTTTCCGATCCCTATTCCTATGCACCGCTGGAAAAGCCTGCAGGCAAGCTGATGCAGTTTACGGTGATGCTGGAGGAGCTTGCGGCTTTGCTGGACGACGGCATGGCGCTGCCGGAATTTTACGATCAGCTGATGAAGCGCACCGGTTATGAAGATGCGCTGATCCTGAAGCCCACCGAGGAAAATAAGACCCGGTTGGAAAACATTCGGGAGCTTCGATCCAGTATTTTGTCCTATGTAAATGCAGCGGAGAACCCCAGTTTGGCGGGATTTTTGGAAGAAATCGCCTTGTATACCGACATCGAGGAATATAACGATGCGGACGATGCGGTGGTGATGATGACTATGCACTCGGCGAAGGGTCTGGAGTTTCCTCATGTGTATTTGGTGGGCTTTGAGGATGGTCTGTTCCCCGGAATGCGTGCCATCGGCGATGCCGAGGAGATGGAAGAGGAACGGCGACTTTGCTACGTTGCCATTACTCGTGCCAAGGAGAAGCTGACCATTTCCCATGCCAAGCAGCGTATGCTCTATGGACGCACCAATGCGGCGCTGGCATCCCGGTTCCTTCGGGAGATCCCGGAGCAGTACATTCAGCGCAAGGGTGGCTACCGCTCTGCACCCCAATGGGCAAGCACGCCGACCTATCGCCCTGCACAGCCGAAGCCATCTTACACCGATTTTGTCAGCAAGCCTGCGGAAACCAAGTCTACCTACCTGGAACTGAACAAGGGCGATATGGTACAGCATGCCGCCTTCGGCAGAGGTATGGTGCTGTCGGTGATGAAAATGGGCGGCGATGCGCTGCTGGAGATCGCCTTTGACCAAATCGGCACGAAAAAACTCATGGCGAAAACCGCCTCGGCACACATGAAAAAGCTGTCATAAGGTTGCTAATTCCCCATATACTGACCCAAAGGAGGGCGGTTCAGTGGGGATTATCAGACGTATTTTTCGATTCATTCTGATCATCATTGTGATTTTGGCGCTGTTGCTGCTGATTTTTCGATGGAAATTCAACCAGCCCATCCGGGAGCTTGCCAAAACCCAGGTGATCAACACCACATCAGACTTGATCAACGATGCCATCGATGAGCAGATGGCAGCCGGTGACATCCAATACGACCGGATCGTCTACTTTGAAAAGGACTTAAACGGTCGGATCACGGCGCTGAAGACCAATATGAATGAGGTCAACAAGCTGAAGACCTCCACCTTGAATCTCATTAATGATGAGATCCTTGCGCTGGATACGTCGGATATCGGAATTCCCTTGGGAAGTTTGTTTTTCTCGGAATTTTTGTCGGGAAAAGGGCCTTCCATACCGGTAGAAATCATATCTATCAGCAATTCCGATGCTTATTTCACCAGCGATTTTTCCCAGGCGGGGATCAATCAGACCCATCATCAGCTAACCATGGCGGTGATCGTGGATGTGTCGGTGTTGGTTCTCGGCGAAACGGCCAGCTTTACTGTCACCAGCGAGGTGGTGGTTGCCCAAACGGTGATCGTTGGGGATGTGCCGGATACTTTTTTCCAAACGGGAGGAAATTATGGAACCGAAAGCAAGAATTGAGGAGCTGACCCGGCTGCTCAACGAAGCAAATCACAAATACTATGTTTTGGATAACCCCACCATGGCGGACTTTGAATACGACCGGCTCCTCCGGGAGCTGGAAGTCCTGGAGGCGGAAAACCCGGAGCTTGCGCTGCCGGATTCTCCCACGAAACGGGTGGGCGGCGAAGCCCTCAGCCAGTTTGAAAAGGTGACCCATCCGGTGCCGCTGATGAGCCTGCAGGACGTATTTTCCCAGGAGGAATTGACGGAATTTCTTCTGAAAATGAAGGCTTTTGACGGAAATATCCATTTTTCTGTGGAGCCGAAGATCGATGGACTGTCCGTTGCCTTGGAATACATTGACGGAAAATTTGTCCGGGGTGCCACCCGTGGCGACGGAAATGTGGGCGAGGATGTCACCGAAAATCTGAAGACCATCCGCTCCATTCCCATGACCATTCCCAATGCGCCGCCACGGCTCATCGTCCGTGGTGAGGTGTTTATGCCCAAGAAGAGCTTTGAAGCGTTGAATCAGCGGCAGGAGGACTTGGGCAACCCCCTGTTTGCCAATCCCAGAAATGCCGCCGCCGGTTCTTTGCGGCAGCTTGACCCCAAAATTGCCGCACAGCGGGGCTTGGATATCTATATTTTCAATGTTCAGCTGGCTGAGGGCGTGGATTTTTCCACCCACGCAGAATCCCTTGCGTATCTTTCTGAGCGACAATTTAAGATGATTCCTTGTGTCATTTTGGATCAGCCGGAGGCAGTTGCAGGGGAGGTCATGCGTATCAATGAAGAGCGTGAAAAGCTGTCCTGCGACATTGACGGCGCTGTGATCAAGGTCAATTCTCTTGCTCGCCGGGATGCATTGGGCGCCACCGCTAAGTTCCCTCGTTGGGCGGTTGCCTACAAGTATCCCCCGGAGATCAAACCGACCGTCATCGAGGATATTGTGGTGCAGGTGGGCAGAACCGGCGTACTGACACCGAAGGCCGTGGTTCGCCCGGTTCGTTTGGCAGGCACTACGGTCACCAATGCAACGCTGCACAACCAGGACTTTATCACCCAGCGGGATATCCGCATCGGCGATACGGTGAGCATCCGCAAGGCAGGGGAGATCATTCCGGAAATTCTGGAGGTGGATCTTTCCAAGCGACCTGCGGATTCCCGCCCCTATGTGCTTCCCGGCCATTGTCCCATCTGCGGCGCAACCACAGCCAAGGATGAAGACGGTGCGTTTTTGCGCTGCACCGGCGCAGAATGTCCTGCTCAGCTTTCCCGAAATATTGCCCATTTTGTCAGCCGGGATGCCATGGATATTGACGGTTTGGGCAGCGCTATTGTGGACGCCCTCATTGAAAGAGGGCACATCAAATCTCCTGCGGATATCTATTATCTGACCCTGGAGGACTTAAAATCCCTTTGGAAATCCGGCGAGACTGCTGCCAAAAAGCTCCTGGCATCCATTGAAGAGAGCAAAGATCGGGATGTAAGCCGGCTGATCTACGCCCTGGGCATCCGCCACGTTGGTGCAAAGACCGGTAAGGTGCTGGCATCTGCTTTTGGAAATATGGATGGTCTGATGGGGGCATCTGTGGAAGCCTTGACGGAAGTTCCCGATGTTGGCGGCGTGACGGCTGCATATATCGTAGATTGGTTCAGCCAGGAGCAATCTCAGCATATGATCCAGCGCCTACGGGATGCAGGTGTCAACTTTGAAAGCAAGCGGGTGATCACAGATACCCGTTTTGCCGGGATGACCTTCGTGCTTACCGGCGCACTGACCAAGTTTACCCGTGACGAGGCAACGGAAAAAATCGAATTTTTCGGTGGAAAAGCCTCTGGTTCTGTGTCCAAAAAGACCACATATGTGGTCGTCGGCGAGAACGCAGGCTCCAAGGAGCGGAAGGCTCGTGAGCTGGGGATTCCGATCCTTTCTGAGGATCAATTCCTGGAAATGCTGCAATAAATTACACCCGGAAGGTACATCCTTCCGGGTGTTCGTTTACAGAGAGAAGTCGTGATCGTCGTACTGGGAGAAATCCAGCGCCTTGGGCTTTGCAGGCACACGCTTGCAGGGGTCATACTTGAATTTGCGGCACTTTTCCGACTCGAATACCACACCCCGCTTGACGCAGAGGATCTGATCCTCTTCCAATTTGGTGCCGTGAATGCAATATTCGCAGGATTGGGGCATTTTCTTTCGAAACAGCATAGCAATTACCTCGTCAAAGATTTTCTTTATTATACACTAACCGTTTGAAAAATTCTACTGGAATTTTTCGTTTTTCGCAAAAAATACGCACATATTCCGGAAAAAATAGCGATTGCGGCAATACTCCACACCGGAAGTATCAATCTTTCCTCTGCTGGAAACGCAAAAAGCTGAATGAAATAGCTGGTCAGAAGGCAAACGCCGGACTGAAACGCCTTTCCCGGGAAATACGCGCCCATGTCCACATTCTTCGAAACACTCTTGATCTGGAGCGCGACACATGCTCCGCCAAAGCTCATAAACAGCCCACAAAGCACGAATTTCAGCCCCATACATCCGATATCCCTTAAGGCGGAACACCCATTGGAGAGCTCTAAAAGGCCGTAGAGGACGGTGGTGTACAGTCTTGGGAGCCATCCTGCGAGCCATCGTTCCCAGAATGCCAAAAGAACCCGAAAAAGGATCACCCAGCCGCAAATAAGCGACATGGCCTTGACACTTGCGGATAATGCATCCGAAATGCTTGTCCTGGTTTTCGGAGATTGGATATAGTGTCCCAGTTTGTCCGGGATCAACCAGCTGATGAGTCCGCTGCTCACGATCAAGATCACCCATAATACCCACGGCACCCAAAGCTGTCCGAACAGCTCAGCTGTCATGCCGAACAGAAATGCAGGTCCGCAATTGCTGCAAACACACAGCATACGCCGTGCGTCGGCATCTCCAAGACAGCGGTGGTGATGGGCATCGGCTACCAGCTGCGCACCGACCGGGAAGCCGCAAAATATGCCTGTGATCAACAGCGAATGGCTGTTGGTGGGCAAACGGAATGCGTCGCACAGCCATCTGGGGCAACGAAACTGCTGCCCGGTCAGCAGTCTTGCCAGAAACATCATGGGAAATATGGATGGAATAACGACACGAATGCAAAGGTCTATACCATCTCTGGCACCCATAAACGCCACCCGGCTGTCCATGATCAGGATCAGTATCCCCAACAGCAAAGCCACCAGTCTGCCCACATCCATCACCTCATCGGATTCTATGCGCTCCAATGCACTCATAGAATACTCCAAAGGAGGTGGAGCGGTGAAGCGGGGGAGAAGTGTTTGGGATCGGATCGCAGATAAAACGGATCTGCAGGAGGAGCCGTTTCCCGGTCAGCCGGTGGTGGAGCTCTACGGACAGCAGCGCCTTTTGATCGAACATCACAAGGGTGTTACAGAATACGGACAGCAACGGATCAGTGTGAGAATGTGTTACGGTCTGCTCCAGGTCTGCGGCAACAAATTAGAGGTGGCTAAAATGACCGCAGAACATTTGGTCATCCTGGGGCGGATCGATTCGATCACCCTTTGCAGGAGGTGCTGATTTTGGATATGCTGAAAGGATATGTTACTGTATCCGTGACCAGCGCAGACCCTTCAAAAATGCTGAAAAAAGTGAACGATGCCGGGATCACCGCATACCAGATCCATCAAACCGATGATCTGACGCTCCGGTTCCGGATTCGGCGGCAGGATCTGCGGAAGGTGCGGAAAATTCTGGATAGGAGCGGCGATAAGCTCCGCTTACACAGCAGGGAAGGACTCTATTGGTTGTGTAAGGGTATCCTGCGGCGAACTATGGTGGTCTGCGGCATCCTGCTTCTGTTGCTGTTGACGGGGATCTTACCCCGTAGGATCTACTTTGTGCAAGTGGAAGGGAATTGTCAGATCCCCGCTGCGAAAATCGTCGAAGCGGCGGAAAGCTGCGGTATTCGTTTCGGCGCTGAGCGGCAAGCTGTACGAAGTGAGCAAATGAAGAACGCCCTCCTGGCTGCGATCCCCGAGCTGCAATGGGCGGGGGTCAACACCCATGGATGCCTTGCGATCATTTCTGTGCGGGAAAGAGCCCAGACGGAGCCGTCAGCACCGCTTCCAAAGGTGAGCAGCATCGTGGCCGCTCATGATGGGATCATCACAGAGTTGACTGTGAAAAAAGGAACCCCCCTGTGTAAAGCAGGGCAGGCGGTGACAGCGGGACAAGTGTTGATTTCCGGCTATACCGACTGCGGGATATGTATCCGTGCAACCCGGTCGGAAGGGGAGGTCTACGCCGTGACAAAGCGTCTTTTGGAGGTCGTGACCCCGGCAGAAATCGCTTTGATCAGCGGCGAAACCCCTTCCCAGAAAAAAATCACCTTGATTTTTGGAAAAAAACGCATAAATTTCTCCAAAGGTAGTGGAATTTCGGATGCCACTTGTGGTAAAATGTATCGAGAGTATACGCTGACCCTGCCCGGGGGATTTGCGCTGCCGGTGCGAATCGCTGTGGAACAGTGGGCAGACTATGAGGTGGAGTCCCAAAATGCAGATGAAGAATCGGTAGAGAGGAAAATGTCTCAATTTGCCGAAAAGTATCTTCAGTCCCAAATGATCGCCGGAACTGTGCAGGCGAAGCAGGAAAGCCTGGTTACTGAAGAGGGCGTTTACCTCAGTCAAGGCAATTATGTTTGCCATGAAATGATCGGAATTACACGCATTGAGGAGAATATAGATGAAATTGACAGAACGGATCGTGAACGCAGAACGGGTTGAGGACCTGATCTCCGTTTTTGGATCATTTGATGAAAATATCCGGCGGATCGAGGATGCCCTTGCGGTATCCATCGTCAACCGGGGCACAGAGCTGAAGGTCTGCGGCGATGAAGAGGCTGTGGACAAAGCGGTGCGCACCCTGGAGGGGCTGCTGTCCCTGGCCGCCAAGGGTGAGGTCATCGACGAGCAGCGGGTTCGTTATCTCATCACCCTGGTTCGTGAGGGTAATGATGCCCAGGTTGCCCAAATGGCAAAGGATGTGGTATGCATCACCGCCAAGGGTAAGCCCATCAAGGCGAAAACTGTCGGCCAGCAGAAATATATGAAGGCCATCGCTAAAAATACCGTAACCATCGGTGTTGGCCCTGCCGGTACCGGTAAGACCTATTTGGCGGTAGCGGCTGCGGTGGCAGCCTTCCGGGAGCGGACGGTAAACCGGATCATTCTGACCCGTCCTGCGGTGGAAGCCGGCGAGCGGCTGGGCTTCCTGCCCGGTGATCTGCAGAATAAGGTTGATCCTTACCTGCGCCCGCTGTACGATGCCCTGTATGATATGCTGGGTGCGGAAACATTCCAAAAGTATCAGGAACGGGGCTCCATCGAAGTGGCACCTCTGGCATATATGCGTGGCAGAACCCTGGACGACAGCTTCATCATCCTGGATGAAGCCCAGAATACCACCAAGCAGCAGATGAAAATGTTCCTCACCCGGTTGGGTTTCGGGTCGAAGATCGTCATCACCGGCGACGTGACCCAGATCGACCTGCCGGATGACAAGACCTCCGGTCTCAAGGATGCAATCCGGGTGCTGGAGGGGGTCAATGATATTGCTATTTGTCGGCTGACCTCTGCGGACGTGGTGCGTCACGCCCTGGTCCAGGAGATCATCAACGCCTACGAAAAGGCAAACAAGAAGCCCACGCCCCAGCAGCCCAACCGCTATCAAAGGACGAAATGATTATGAATACAAAAATCAACATTACTTTTCAGGTATTTACCCCGAAAAGACTGATAATATCCAACATTATTAAGAAATGTATTCTGGCGACTTTGGAGCAGGAAAAGATCACTGTCCCTTGTGAGATCAACGTTCTGGTGACCAACGACCAGGGGGTCCGGGTCATCAACCAGGCCAGCCGTGACATTGACAAGGCAACGGATGTACTGAGCTTTCCTATGTTCCAGCTGACGCCGGGAGAACCACCGGCGGATTGGTGCGAGTACCTGGATCCCGGCACAGGACTGTGCCCCCTGGGGGATATGTGCATCAGCCTGGAGCGTGCAACAGCCCAGGCCGCCGAGTTCGGTCACAGCCAGCGCCGGGAGGTGGGGTATCTGACCATTCATTCCATGCTGCACCTTTTGGGCTACGATCACATGGACGACGGAGAGCAGAAGAAACAAATGCGTACCCGTGAAGAGGCGATTGCCGCCACCATTCCGGGCATGAGCAGAGATTGATGAGATTGCCACGCCAGTGTGCGCACTGGCTCGCAATGACACGGATATACGAAGGAGCTACTTATGAAGACAAAAACCGCTATGATCACCATCGCCGGACGGCCCAACGTGGGCAAGTCCACCTTGACCAACCATCTCGTTGGCGAAAAGATCGCCATCGTTTCCAATAAGCCCCAAACCACCCGTAACCGCATCTGCGGCATCGTCACCCGGGAGAACACCCAGTTCGTGTTTGTGGATACCCCCGGCTATCATCGCTCCAGAACCAAGCTGGGCGATTATATGGTGGGCGTTGCCCGGGATTCCATTGCGGATGTGGATTTGACCATTTTGGTGGTGGAGCCTATCGCCTCCATCGGTTCCCAGGAAGAGGGTCTGCTGGAGAAGATCAAGTCCAGCAACTGTCCTTGCGTCCTGGCTATCAACAAGATCGATACCGTGGAAAAGGACAAGCTGTTGGAAGTTATCGCTGTGTACTCCGAAGCGGCAAAATTCGACGCCATCATTCCCATCTCCGCCAAAACCGGCGACGGTGTGGAGCAGCTTCTGGATGTGTGCGGCAAATACGCCATTGAAAGTCCTTTCCTGTTCCCGGAGGATGTGACCACCGACCAACCGGAGCGTCAAGTGATGGCAGAGATCATCCGTGAGAAGCTGCTGTGGTGTCTGGATAAGGAGATTCCTCATGGTACAGCCGTGGAAATTACCACCTTTTCCGAGCGGGATAGCGGTGTTATTGACATCGATGCCACGATCATCTGTGAAAAGGCCAGTCACAAGGGTATTATCATCGGCAAGCACGGCGCTATGCTGAAGAAGATCTCCACCATGGCCCGTGTGGACTGTGAAAAGTTTATGGGTACCAAGGTTTACCTGACCACTTGGGTCAAGGTCAAAGAGAATTGGCGTGACAGTGATTATCTGGTGCGCAACTTCGGCTACAGCGAATAATTTCCAAGGCTAAGGCTGCCTTTTTCGCAAACACTATCCCCGGAGGGATGGATATGGATGCGAAGGATTATTGGCAGCTTTTTCTGGAAACCGGTACGCCGGAATATTATATGATGTACAGCTATGCTTTGAAAGGGGAGAGCGGTCATGTACCTGACAACACAAGCGCTGGTACTACGGGTCACAGACTACAATGACCGGGATGCGCTGCTGACCCTGCTCACCGGAAAATACGGGAAAATCACCGCAAAAGCCCGTGGCTTGCGGCGAAAGAACAGTCCGTTAGTCGCACCGTGTCAATTGCTGGCATTCGGTGAGTTTACATTATTTGAATATCGGGATATGTACACCATCAACGAAGCGGCAACGTTAGAGCTGTTTTCTCCCTTGCGCCGGGATCTGACGAAGCTGTCTCTTGGCACATATTTCGCCCAGGTGGCCGAGGTGATCGCACAGGAGGATCTGCCGAATCCGGAGCTGCTGTCGCTGGTGCTGAATTGCCTCCATGGACTTAGCAAGCTGGATCTTCCGGAGCAGCAGGTGAAGGCGGTATTTGAGCTGCGCAGCGCCTGCCTTGCAGGCTATACCCCGGATCTGTACGGATGCCGGGTATGCGGCAGCCAGGAGCCGGTGCTGTTTGATCTTTCAGGCGGTGCGCTGCTTTGCGGAAATTGCCGTGGAGGTGCAGAGGGCATCCGGATGCCCCTGACACCGGGAATATTGGATGCGCTGCGTTATATTTGCTACTGCGATCCGAAGAAGCTGTTTGCTTTTTCTGTGGGATCGGATAGCCTGGAGCAGCTCTCGGGCCTTACCGAGGCGTACTTAACCACACAATTGGAACGGGGATTTTCTACCTTGGATTTCTATAAATCCCTGCTGATTTAGGAGATATTATGTCTGAATTATATGAAAAATCGCTCCTGAAATTGGAGCTGGATCAGGTTTTGGAGCTGCTGGCCGGGTGTGCCGGAAGCAGTGAGGGCAAGGAGCGCTGTCGGCGTTTGCGCCCCAGCTCCGATCTTGAGGATGTGCAAGGGATGCTGGAGGAAACCACCGCGGCATCGGATCTGTGTACCAAAAAGGGCAACCCCAACTTTGGGGATGTGAAGGATGTTTCCGCGTCCCTGGAGCGTGCTGACCTGGGCGGTGCTTTGCAGCCCAAGGAGCTTTTGGGCATCGCGGGAGTGCTTCGCAGCGCCCGGAATATCAAATCTTATGTATCGGAGGATGAGGCAAAAACCGTACTTTCCGTACTGTTTGATGCTCTTTCTCCCAATAAATATCTAGAAGACAGAATTTTCGGCGCAATTTTGTCCGAAGAGGAAATTGCCGATACGGCAAGTCCAGAGCTGGCGGATATTCGCCGGCATATGCGTATCCAGTCCGGCAAGATTCGGGACAGCCTGCAAAAGGTGATTTCCTCCCCGGCGTACAGCAAGTACCTCCGGGAGCCCATCATCACCATTCGTCAGGGTCGTTATGTGGTGCCGGTAAAATCGGAGCATCGCAACGATGTTCCCGGTCTTGTCCATGATGTGTCCGCAACCGGTTCCACCTATTTCATCGAACCCATGTCCGCTGTTAATGCCAACAACGCTTTGCGGGAGCTGGAGCTGAAGGAAAAGAAGGAAATCGAGCGGATCCTGGCGGAGCTTTCCGCAGAAGCCGCTGCCCACCGGGAGGACATTTCCCTCAATTTTGAGATGCTTGTGCGGCTGGACGTGATCTTCGCCAAGGCGAAGCTGGGTTATCGGATGAAGGCCTGGGCGCCGCTGATGAATGACCAGGGCAAGGTGGAGCTGCGCAACGCACGGCATCCTCTCATCGACAGTCAGAAGGTCGTGCCCATTTCGGTGCGTCTGGGTTCTGATTTCGATACCATGATCATCACCGGTCCCAACACCGGCGGCAAGACCGTCACCTTGAAAACCATCGGTCTGCTGACCTTGATGGCGGAGTGCGGTCTGCACGTTCCGGCAGGGGATGGCAGTCAGCTTTCCACCTTCAATGCCATTTTGGCTGACATCGGCGACGAGCAATCCATCGCCCAGAGCCTTTCTACCTTCTCCAGCCACATGAAGACCATCGTGGACGTTGTCGCCCAGTGTGACGACCGCACCCTGGTGCTGTGTGATGAGCTGGGTGCCGGTACCGACCCTGCGGAGGGTGCGGCGCTGGCAATGGCGATCATCGAATTCTGCCGCAAAATGGGCAGTCGTGTGGTGGCGACTACTCACTATGCTGAGCTGAAGCTGTATGCCATGCGTACCAAGGGGGTCATCAATGCCTCCTGCGAATTTGACGTGGAAACTCTGCGTCCTACCTACAAGCTGCTCATCGGCATTCCCGGCAAGTCCAACGCCTTTGCCATCTCCCGGAAGCTGGGACTTTCCGAGGAGATTTTGAAGGAAGCGGATGACCTGGTAGGGAAGAGCGACAAGGATTTTGAGGACGTGCTTTCTCAGCTGGAGCAGCAGCGCCAGCAGATGGAGCAGGCAAGGGTAGAGGCGGAACGTCTGCGCAAGGAAACTGCCAATATCAAGGCACAAAGCGAGCAATACCATGCTCAGCTGCAAAAGGAAAAGGATAAGGCGCTGGAGGCAGCACGCCGGGAGGCCCAGGAGATCATTGAGGATGCCCGTCGCACCGCAAACGCCGCTTCTGAGGAGATCAAGGCGCTGAAAAAGCAGCTTGCTGAGGGAGCGGATACCACCGGTATCAACCAGCGGCAGGCAGAGCTGCGCCGCAATCTGAATGATGCCCAAAGCCGCATCCGTGCCAATCAGCCGGAGCAGAAGCGTCCGGAGCCCACCAGAGAGATCATCATCGGCGACACCGTGGAGCTTCTCAAGTTGGGCACCAAGGCAAATGTCATCGCCATCAACAAGGACGGCACCTATCAGCTCCAGGCAGGTATTCTGAAAATGAGCGCGAAAAAGGACGAAATCTATCTGTTGGAGCAGGAGAATCCCTATAAGGAGAAGCACGTCCGTCCTGCCCATTCCGGTCGGGAAATGAAGTTGGCGGCATTTTCTCCCGAGGTGGATCTCCGGGGCATGGACACCATCGAAGCGGTGTGCGTCATGGAGCGATACCTGGATGAAGCCATGCGTTCCGGGCTGAAATCCGTGCGGATCATTCACGGCAAGGGCACCGGTGCGGTTCGTGCATCCGTCCATCAAGCGCTGAAAAAGAACAAATTTGTCAAGAAATTCCGCCTGGGACAGTACGGCGAGGGCGAAGATGGTGTGACCATAGCGGAATTTACCTGATATTTGCATTGACATTTGGGGAAATATTAGGTATGATATACACAGAAGTGCGGCAACCTGACCCGTTGCTGTAGATAAGGAGTGTTACTATGTTTAACAAGGAAATCGTCGTCCGTTGCGAATCCGGACTGCATAACCGCCAGGCTACATACTTTGTCCAGAAGGCGAATGAGTTCAGCTCCAGCATTTGGCTGGAATCCGACAGCCGTAAGATGAATGCCAAGAGCCTGTTGGGTATCATGTCCCTGGGTATCGTCACCGGTGCTACCGTGACCATCTCTGCGATGGGCCCCGATGCTGAGGCTGCTGTAAATGCCCTGGAAGCGCTGCTTCAGCGGGATGTTTATTGATTTAACATGAATTTCCGCCTCAGTGCTATGCATTGAGGCGGTTTTTATTGGTGATAGTATGACCTTTGATGAACTGAAGGACAAAGCCCTAAGCCTGCCGTATGCGCCCGGCGTGTATATCATGCGGGACAAAACCGACAAGGTTATCTATGTTGGCAAGGCGAAAAAATTGAAGAACCGGGTTAGTCAGTATTTTCAAGACACCGCATCTCACACGCCCAAAACCCGGCTGATGGTCAGTAAGATCGATCATTTTGAGGTGATCGTTGCGGCATCCGAATTTGAGGCGCTTGTGCTGGAATGCTCGCTGATCAAGCGGTATCTGCCCAAATACAATATCCTATTGAAGGACGATAAAGGTTATCCTTATCTTCGGCTGAATATGAAGGAGGCCTATCCCAGGATCACCATGGTCAGCAAGCTGGCAGAGGACGGCGCTGCCTATTATGGTCCCTACGGCAGCCGTGGCGTGACCCAGGATGTGCTGGAGGCCATTCGGCTGACCCTGCGTCTGCCGGATTGCAGCCGGCAATTTCCCGGAGATATCGGCAAGGATAGACCCTGTCTGAATTATCACATGAATCAATGCGACGGCTGGTGCCAGCCCAATCGGGGGTATCAAGAATACCGCAATCGCGTGGAGCAGGCAAAACAGCTGCTTGGGGGCAACTATAAGGCGGTAGCGGAGGATATTCGCAGTCAGATGCTCTCTGCCGCGGAGAATTTGGAGTTTGAATTGGCGGCATCCTTGAGAGATCGCCTGAGTGCTGTGGAGGCGCTGGGTCAGCGGCAGTTGGTCACCGCAGGTTCCCTTGCGGACACGGATGTGATCGGCTATGCTCAGACAGAGGCGAAGGCTTGCTTTGCGGTGCTTCATTACTCCGGCGGCAACCTTTTGGACAAGGATTACGAGCTCCTGCCGTTGCCGGATGACAAGGAATCGGCGGTTTCCAGCCTGCTGAAGCAGTATTATCTGAGCAGGGGAGTGGCGCCGAAAATCGTACTTTTGCCCTTTGAAATTGACGATGGTGAGCTATTTTCCCAGCTTTTGCTGCAACAATTGGGAAAGAACACAAAGATCAAAGTCCCGCAACGTGGGGACAATGTGCGCCTTGTGAAGCTTGCCTGCAAGAATGCCTTTGAGGAAGCCCAACGGGCAACCACCAGGGAAGAAAAGGTGTCCGGAACCTTGTCCTTGCTGGGCAAAATGTTGGCTATGGATCCTCCGAAACGGATCGAATCCTTTGATATTTCCAACATTTCCGGTACGGATATCGTGGCAAGCATGGTGGTATTCCAGGACGGAAAGCCCCGGAAATCTGACTACAAGCGCTTCAAAATCGAAGACTTGCCGGGGCAGGATGATTACGCCTCCATGCATCAAGTGGTGACCCGTCGTTTTGCCCATTATAAAAATGGGGATAAGGGTTTCGAAAATCCTCCGGATCTACTGCTGATCGACGGCGGCATTACCCATGCTCAGACCGCTGTAAATGCCCTCAGCGAGCTTGGACTGACCATGCCGGTGTTCGGCATGGTCAAGGACGACCGGCACCGCACACGGGCTCTGGTGACCCCGGAAGGGCAGGAGATCCGCATCGACAATCAACAGGCGGTCTTTGCGCTCATCGGTAATATCCAGGAGGAAACCCACCGATTCGCCATCACCTATCACCGGCAGCTGCGCAGCAAGCGTCTGCGCTATTCGGAACTGGATCAGATTCCCGGAATCGGTCCCAAGCGGAAGCAGGAGCTTTTGAAGACCTTTAAATCTCTGACCGCCATTGGTCAAGCATCTCTTAGCGAGCTGGAGCGCTTGCTCCCTAAGGATGCCGCCATGGCTGTGTATCTACACTTCCACAAGGAGGAACAAGCATGAGAGTGATCACCGGAAAGGCCCGTGGCGTTTCCTTAAAGACACCGGATGGGCTGCAGACCCGTCCCACAGCGGACCGGGTCAAGGAGGCGCTGTTCAGTATCATTCAGTTCGATATCCCTGGTGCTGCGGTGCTGGATCTCTTCGGTGGCACCGGTCAGCTGGGCATCGAGGCGCTGAGCAGAGGGGCTAAGCGGGCTGTGTTTGTGGACCAGCGTGAGGATGCCTGCAGACTGATCAAAGAGAACCTGCGCAGGACAAAATTGGAGTCCGACGGACAGGTGGTTCGTGCCGATTATATGGAATATCTGCGCAGATGCCGGGAAAAATTCGGCATTATATTCCTGGATCCGCCTTATGCAGAAGTTTTTTTGGAAAATTCGCTAAAAATAATATCGGAAATTGACATTTTGCAATCTGGTGGTATAATAGTAACGGAGCGCCCGTTAGGGAAGGAGCTTCTATGCGAATTTACGGGCTATACCCGGTCGAAAGATTACAAATACGGCAAAACCCTGCTGACTCTTTACCGAAAAGATTGATAAGCATTTTACATTACGTCAAGGAGGAAATTCCCAATGAACGAAAAGCATATTGAAGATATCATCACCGCGTTGTATGACCTGATCCAGGATGCCCGCAGCCTGCCTCTGGGCGCTGACAAGTGCATCGTGGAGCGGGACAAGGTTCTGGATATGCTCGATGAGATCAGCGCACAGCTGCCCGCCGAGCTGAAGCAGTCCCGTACCATCGTTGAGAGCCGAAATGAGCTGATCGGCCAGGCCAAGCGTGAAGCTGAGAGTCTTGTCCGCAAGGCCCAGGAAGAGGCTGAGCGTCTGGTGTCCCAGCAGGCTATTTACGAGGAGGCTAAGCGCCGCTGCGCTGAGCAGGTCGCTCAGACCCAGGCACAGATCGCTAATCTGCGCAAGGTCAGCAATGAGTACATGGACGAGGCTCTGCGCCGCACCGAGGAGGCTATTGCCAAGTCCCTGGGCGAAGTGCAGGATACCCGTACCAAGTTCAATGCCCTGGCTGCAAAGCAGGCCGGCAACGAGTAATATCAGCTTTCCTATTTTGAAACAGCTCAAAAGTGGAAACTTTTGAGCTGTTTTTTATGAGGTTAAATGGAGGATACGATCATGAATTATATGGAACGTTACGCGTTTTGGTGCAATGCGGATCTGCCCGAGGAGACCAAACTGGAGCTGGCTTCTATTCAGAACAACGAAGATGAGCTGAAGGGTCGTTTTGGCAGCGATCTGCAGTTTGGAACAGCCGGTATGCGTGGTGTTATGGGCGCAGGCAGCAACCGTCTGAACCGCTACACCGTCCGCCGCGCCGCCCAGGGCATGGCAGCATGGCTGTCCGGCACCGATCTGCCCAAGATCGCCGCCATCGGCTATGACTCCCGTCACAACTCTCAGCTTTTCGCTGAGGTTTGCGCCGTGGCATTCGCCGAGGCAGGCATCCATACCTGGCTGTATGACCGTCTGGCACCCACTCCCATGCTGTCTTACGCAGTCCGTGAGCTGGGCTGCGGCTGCGGTATTGTCATTTCTGCCAGCCACAACTCCGGCGAGTACAACGGTGTGAAGTGCTACGGTCCCGACGGCTGTCAGATGACCGATGAGCCTGCCGCTATCGTAACTGCCAAGATTTCTGAAATTCCTTTCTTTGTTCCCGAGAGCAAGACCTTTGCCGAATTCATGGCTGAGGGCAAGATCAGCTACATTGGCCAGGAGATCTGGGAGAAGTATTACCAGACCGTTTTGGCTGAGGCTGTTGAGCCTGCCATGATCCGTGAGGCTGGTCTGGATATCGTTTACACCCCTCTGTGCGGCACCGGTAATGAGCCTGTCCGGGAGATCCTGGGTCGCCTGGGTGTGAATATCACCGTGGTCGCCTGCCAGGAAAAGCCCGACGGCGATTTCAAGACCTGCGAATATCCCAACCCCGAGACCGATGCAGCTCTGAATGAGAGCTACAAGGTGGCAGCCACCGCCCCCTGCGATGTGATCCTGGGCACCGACCCCGATGCCGACCGTGTAGCCATCGCCGTGCCCGACGGTAACGGCGGCTTCCGCAAGCTGTCCGGCAACGAGCTGGGCTGCATGCTGATGGAGTACATTCTGAAGGCCCGTACCGCCCGTGGCGATCTGCCCGAGGGCGCTGAGGTGGTTCGCAGCATCGTTTCTTCTCCCTTGGCTGACCAGATCGCCAAGTTCTACGGCGTGGAAATGAAGGCTGTTCTCACCGGTTTTAAGTACATCGGCGGCGAGATCCTGGAGCTGGAGAATAAGGGCGAGCAGAATAAGTTCGTCTTCGGCTTCGAAGAGAGCTGCGGCTATCTGAAGGGAACCTACTGCCGTGATAAGGATGCAGTCATCGCTTCCATGCTGGTTTGCGAGATGGCAGCTTCTTTGAAGCTCCAGGGCAAGTCCATCCTGGATGCGCTGAATGAGGTTTACGCCAAGTATGGCTACTACCTGTCGCATGTGCAGAGTGTGGAGCTCACCGGAGCGGATGCCATGGAGAAGGCCGCCAAGATGATGGCTGACCTCCGTGCCAAGGTACCTGCGTCCATCGGCGGCGCTGCGGTTACCGGCGTTCGTGATTACAAGAGCAGCATCGCCAAGGAACTGGTCACCGGTGCTGAAACCGTGATCAACCTGCCCAAGTCCAACGTCCTGGAGTTCCTGCTGGGTGATAAGGGTAGTGTCATTGCCCGTCCTTCCGGCACCGAGCCCAAGGTCAAGTTCTACTACACCGCTGTGGGCGAGGATCAAGCCGCAGCAAAGACACTTCTGGATGCGCTGGTAGCCCAGATGTCCGTCTAATTAAAAAATTCTACCGGAGCGGCATTGAACCGCTCCGGTTCTTTTTTTGTCCGGAGAGTCATAGGCTGAAGCGAAAGGGGAGAGGGACATGGTTCGGAATCACAAGGTCACCGGTACGGCGTTGCCCATGGCCGCAGGACTGGCGCTGGGTGCGGCGGTCGCATTGGGAATATTGTTTGTTTTGGCGCTGGCAATTGCCTGGATGGCATTGTCCGGAAAAATGCCCATCGGTGCGGTAGGCTACGGCGTGATGACGGCGCATTTGTTGGCTGTATGCGCAGGCTGCCTGGTAGCAGGGAATGGGATCAAGCGCAGGAAATGGCTGGTGAGTCTGCTTGTGGGGTGCATATATTTCCTGTGTTTAATCGGCTGTACCGCCATGTTTTTCGGGGGACAATATGATGGTTTTGGCGCAACTGCAATCGTGGTTTTTCTGCCAGCCATTGTGCTTGGATGGCTGATGGCAAGAGGGGATAATGCCGGAACCAATCGATACAAAAAATACCGAAATCGTTAAGTTGTACAAAATCTGCAGAGTGAGTAAATATTACTTACCTCCCGTTAATATACGCAAGAAAACTTGCAAAATCCATATTTAGTGTGATTTCGAGGGGTTCAACCCCTATATGTAGCGCAATAGTTGAAAATGATAAAACTACATGTATGTTTGGTTGCGCTAGTTTACATAACGGCGTTAACATAAAAATCGGCATAATTTACAAAAATCGTAAAAATATCCAAAAGCGCTTGAAAATCAATGGGTTTTGGAGTATAGTATTCATGCAATATTGCGTATAGGGTATTGTTATGCCCATAGGCATTTTGACCTGCCTTACTTCTTCTTTCCATTGACTTTTCCAGTCTACCCAGGAGGTCAAAATGCATCATCGTTTCTTTCGCCATACGTCGCTTCCTAATTGGCGGTGCCACAGTGGTATCATTCTTGCAAGCTTCTGGTGCGCAGGATTGCTGCTGGGGATCATGGCAGCCGCATCTGCAGAGGAAATCCTGTTTTCCAAGATGCGCAGCGCTGTTGCTCAGCCTGTGTCGATCGTTCCGTTCCTTGCGTTTGCGCCTTTTCTCTTATCTGTTATTGTTATCCATTTGCGCCAATTATGGCTGATCCTGCCATGTGCGTTTATTAAGGCATTTACCTTTGGTTTTTGTGCCTTCGCTGTGACCCTGGCATTTGGGCAGAGCAGCTGGTTGATCCGTGTTTTGTTTCTGTTTTCTGATATCGCCGCTATACCGATCATGTATTTTTATTGGCTGCGATGTTTGAAAGGGGAGCACGCCGGTAGCTTTTGGTTCTCGGTCTGCTGTACCGGCGCACTGATTGGATTAGCATTGGTTGATTATTGTTGGATATCGCCTTTTTTGGCGAGCATCATATAAAGAAGAGGGAAAAGGTACGGTTTCATGTTGGACTTGATCTGCGCTTATGAGAATTACCTGACCAAGGTAAAGCAGGCATCCTCCAACACGGTATCCTCCTACATGCGGGACATTCGCCAGTTTGCGGATTGGCTGAAGTTCAGCGAGGAGATCACGGTGGTCGATGCGACACAACTGAATATCAGCCAGTACCTTGCTCATCTGGAGCGGGACGGGCGCTCCGGCGCAACGGTTTCCCGTTGTCTGGCCAGTCTGAAGAACTTCTATGGCTACCTGGTTTCTACCGGCTTCCTGGAGAAGACGCCCGTGGTGGACATCCATGTGGATCGGGGAGAGAAGAAGCTGCCTCAGATCCTCACCGGTCGTGAGATCGAGCTGTTGCTTTCCCAGCCGTCTTCCATTGATGCCAAGGGCATTCGGGATAAGGCGATGCTGGAAGTTATGTACGCCACCGGCATCCGTGTATCCGAGCTGATCGAGCTGAATGTGGAGGATGTAAACCTGGAGCTGAGCATCATCAAGTGCTCCGGTTCCAAGAAGAGCCGTGCCATTCCGCTGTATCCCGGCGCTCTCCGTGCGCTGACGATCTATCTGCGGGACATTCGCAACAGTATGCTGGCAAGTCCCGACGAACGTGCGTTGTTTGTGAATGTTAACGGCGTGCGCATGAGCCGCCAGGGCTTTTGGAAGATCCTGAAGGCTTATCAGAACTCCGCGCACATCGAGAAGGAGATCACCCCGCATACTCTGCGTCACAGCTTTGCGGTGCATCTGCTGGAAAACGGTGCGGATATCGGCTCTCTGCAGGAGCTGATGGGTCACAGCGATATTTCTTCCACCCAGATGTACACCCACATGGTGAATCAAAAACTAAAATCCGTATACGAAAAGTGCCATCCTAAGGCTTAAAACACCTGTTTGCGTTGCAAGCAGGTGTTTTTTTGCGCAAAAATGCCCCCGCCAATCGGCAGGGGCATAATAGGGGAGTGTCAGATACCGGTCATGGCGGCGAGAACGTCTACTTCGATGGACTGAATACCTTTCTTCATTTCCAGGCCTTCGTCCATATCCACATCGGTGAAGCCACCGTCGTGGGTGCAGACGATGCGGTTCGTCTTGCCGGCAAGAAGGAGTTCAACGGCGAGATAGCCCATCTTGGTGGCATTGATGCGGTCACGGGCAGTAGGAACGCCACCGCGCTGAATGTGACCCAAAACGGTCACACGGGGATCCAGGTCAATGGCATCCTTGATCTTGGCGGCGATATCGTTGGCAGAGCCTGCGCCCTCAGCCACCACGATCATGTAGTGTGTGAAGCCGTTAAAACGGGCCTGACGGATCTTCTCGATCACATCCCGCTCAAAGTCGATCTCCTTTTCCGGAACCAGAACGGCAGTAGCACCAACGGCCAGACCCACATACATGGCCAGGTAACCGGCGTTGCGACCCATGACCTCAACCACAGAGCAGCGCTCGTGGGACTGCATGGTGTCCCGAAGCTTATCGATGCACTGAATGGCGGTGTTGGCAGCGGTATCGAAGCCGATACAATAGTGGGTGCAGCTGATGTCGTTATCAATGGTGCCGGGGATGCCGATTACGTTAATGCCGTACTTGGACAGAGCACGGGCGCCACGGAAGGTACCGTCGCCGCCGATGGCGATGATGCTGTCCAGACCCAGGAACTTGCAGGTAGAAACTGCCTTGCGCTGACCTTCCTCGGTCATAAATTCCTTGCTGCGGGCGGTATAAAGGATGGTACCGCCACGGTTAATGGTATGAGAAACACTCTTTTCGTCCAGCTTGATGATATCGCCGGTGATCAAGCCGTTCCAGCCACGGCGAATGCCATAGCACTCAATGCCGTGATACAGGGCAGTACGTACAACAGCACGAACACAAGGATTCATGCCGGGGGCATCGCCGCCACTGGTCAAAACACCGATACGTTTCACGCTCATGATAATTCCTCCTGAAATCAGGTTATTTACACTACTATTGTAGCGCCAAAAACGTGAAAAGTAAAGATATTTTTACCAAATTACTGTTGGAAATTGCGAATAATTTGGTTATCATGTCCCGTGGATTTCCACATTTATATAACGCAAGGTCGGGGCACCGACTCGCCCGTCGCAATCGTAGGGGTCAATGCCCACATCGGCCCGCACATGCAAAAACACCTCGTAGGGCGGGGGCAGCAAGCGCCGTCGCCGTCAGGCGCAAAAAGTAAGGGCGGGTCAAGACCCGCCCCTACGATTATGCTTTTGTAGGGCGGGGTCATGACCCCCCCGTCGGCGGCAAAAGCCGCCGAACAACCTCATCCGTCACGGCTAAAGCCGTGCCACCTTCCCCAAAGGGGAACGCTTTTTTACATTGCGAAGTAGATGGATGCGTAGTAGCCATAGACGGCGATGGCAGCGGCCAGGTCAGCAGCTTCACCGCCGGCCTTAACCTGGTTGCCACAGTAGTAGCCCAGGGAGTAAGGCAGGATGCCGGTGCTGTAAGTATTGCCATTGGCATCGGTGTAGACACCGCAGGCGTACAGAGCGCTGTCAACATCCTTGGCAGCGATGCCAGCGACGGCGCCGCCGTAGATGCCGTCCTCGTTGGTCATCACGGAAGAGCCGGTAGCGTTCTCCAGAGTCAGCACATCAGCAGCAGCGAAGTCAGCGGCATTCCAGTAGTACAGGGTCATGTCGCCGGCGACAGTTGCGCTGGGAGTGAAGTAGTAGTTGATGGAGAATGCGCCGCCCAGGGAGATGGAGGGCTTCTTAGCGGAGAAGCCGCC
>JAZNRS010000071.1:0-4852 GCA_045590815.1 Faecousia sp. | reverse complement strand
CGCCATCTATGATAACGGTGTGTTCCGCGGCTATGTGGGCTTTGACGACTGCACCATCAACCGCTTCTGGACGAAGGAGCAGATCGGGATGCTGCAATTCTTGGCGGAGATCATGGTGATGTTCCTGCTGAAGAAGCGGGCGCAGGAGAATTTGCAGGACACGGTGGAGAAGCTCCTTATGCTGCTGAATGCACAGGAGAACTGGGTCTACGTGGTGGATCCCGAGAGCTACCGTCTCGACTTTATCAACGATGCCGCCAAGGGTCTCTCGCCCGAGGCGCAAGAGGGCATGGTCTGCTACGAGGCGCTCCATCGCCGCAGCCAGCCCTGCGAGAAATGCCCCATGAAGGAACTGGGGGAGCAGGAAGAGGCAGAGGCAGACATCTATAACGAGCATCTCAACATCCGCGCCAATGTCCGTGCCACCAAGGTGAACTGGAAGGGCAGGGACGTGGGCTTGATGAATGTACAGGAAGTATAACAGCGAGACCAAATAAAAAAGAGCTAACTGATCGGATCTGGATCAGTTAGCTCTTTCGTTTTTATGCTTCCGGTATTGAATGGTCTTTTTCGACCTGTAGTCTTATTCCCACTCGATGGTGCCGATGGGCTTCGGGGTCAGGTCGAGGCAGACGCGGTTGATACCCTCCACCTCGTGGGTGATGCGCTCGGTGACGCGGTGCAGCACGGCGTAGGGCACTTCCTCAATGGTGGCGGTCATAGCATCCACGGTGTTGACGGCGCGGATGATGGCGGGCCAACCCTCGTAACGCTTGCCATCGCGGACGCCCACGCTCTTAAAGTCGGGGACAGCCACGAAATACTGCCACACATGGTTGAGGCCATTGTTGTCAAACTCCTCGCGGAGAATGGCATCGGCCTCACGCAGAGCGTGGAGACGGTCGCGGGTGATGGCGCCCAGGCAGCGCACACCCAGGCCAGGGCCGGGGAAGGGCTGACGGTAGACCATTTCGTGGGGCAGGCCCAGGGCCTCGCCGACCACGCGGACTTCGTCCTTGTAGAGGAGCATCACGGGCTCCACCAGCTGGAAGGTCATGCCGTTGGGCAGGCCGCCCACGTTGTGATGGGCCTTCACGCCGTCCTTGCTTTCCAGGATATCGGGATAGATGGTGCCCTGGGCCAGGAATTCCACGCCCTCCAGCTTCCGGGCCTCCTCCTCGAAAATACGGATGAACTCCTCGCCGATGATCTTGCGCTTGCGCTCGGGATCGCTGACGCCTGCCAGCTTCTCCAGATAACGGTCGGTGGCATCCACATAGATCAGATTGGCATCCAGCTCCTTGCCGAACACGTCGATAACCTGCTCGCTTTCGCCCTTGCGCATGAGGCCGTGGTTGACGTGGACGCAAACCAGCTGACGACCAATTGCCTTGATCAGCAGAGCGGCAACCACGGAAGAGTCCACGCCGCCGCTCAGTGCCAGCAGAACCTTCTTATCGCCCACCTGCTCACGCACCGCAGCCACCTGCTCGTCGATAAAAGCGGCAGCCAGCTCGGGGGTGGTGATGCGAGCCATGCTCTCGGGCCGCACGTCCAGGGCGCGGCGCTCCTTATTCTTTTCCATAGGATGATCCCTCCGTATGATTAATTTATGGCAATATTTTACCGCAACGAATCCCGATTTTCAATATTTTTTTGCACCGGGGGACGGATTTTAGAGGATTGTCGATGAATGGCGCCAAAACCGCCGCCGGATATGTAAAAAATGCAAAAAACGCCGGGGATGAAACCTTCTCCCTGGGGAGAAGGTGCCTCCAAAGGAGGCGGATGAGGGGCAAACATGAATTCCTACCCCTCATCCGTCACGGCATTCGCCGTGCCACCTTCCCCCCCAGGGGGGAAGGTTACTTTACAAAATAGCTATAAAGTCCCGCGATGAACACCAGTCCGATGATCACCGGCAGGATCCAGGTCATATAAAACTGCAGCCAATGGGGCACCTTCAGACCCTTGCCGGTGTTGGCCTCCTTGCGGAATCTGCGCCAGCCCCAGCCGGACTTGGCGGTGCAGAAAATGACCATCACCAGGCTGCCCAACGGCAGCAGCAGATTGCTCACCACAAAATCCTCCAGATCCATGATGGTACTGGTACCGCCAAAGGGCCTGAAGCCGCTGAGCAGGTTGAAGCCCAGCACGCAGGGCATACTCAGCACCGCCAGGGACGCACCGGTGATCAGGCAGGTCTTCCGCCGGCTCCAGCCCAGCAGATCCCGCAGGCAGGCGGTGATATTTTCATACACCGCAAACACCGTAGACAGCGCCGCAAAGCTCATAAACACGAAGAACAGACTACCCCACACCCGTCCACCGGGGAGGCGGTTGAAGATATTGGGCAGGGTTTCAAAAATCAGACTGGGACCGCTGGTGGGCTCCACATTGAAGGCAAAGCAGGCGGGCAGCACGATCATACCGGCGGTGATGGCCACAAAGGTGTCCAAAATGCCCACATTTACCGCTTCTCCCAGCAGCCGCCGGTCCTTGCCCAGGTAGCTGCCGAAGATCGCCATGGCACCGATGCCCAGGCTCAGCGAGAAGAAGGACTGATTCATCGCCGCCACGATCACATTGATGGCACCGACCTCGTTGAAGCGCTCCCAGCTGGGCAGGAGGTAGAATTTCACGCCCTCGGCACCGCCCTCCAGGGTGCAGCTGTACACCGCCAGCACCACCATGATCCCCAGCAGCGCCAGCATCATCCACTTGGTGATCCGCTCCAGACCCTTTTGCAGGCTGAAGGAGCATACCACAGCCGCCATCGCCACCACGATCAGGGTGTAGATGGCCATGGTGCCGCCGTTTTCCAGCATGGCGCCGAACTGAGCGGACACGGCAGTCTTGTCCAGACCCACGAAGTCGCCCATGGCGGTCTTGACGAAATACTGCAGCATCCAGCCGGTGATGCAGGTGTAGCACATCAGCAGCACCACGTTGCCCACAAGGCAGACGTAGCCGTGGATGCGCCAGGGCTTGTGCTTGCGCTGGAGCTTGTAGTACATTTTCACGGGGCTTTTCTGACTGGCACGACCCATGGCGAACTCCATGGTCATCACCGGGATGCCCAAAATCACCAGGAAAAGCAGGTAAAACAGCACAAAAAAGCCGCCGCCGTTCTGACCGGCAACGTAGGGGAATTTCCACACGTTACCGATGCCGATGGCGCAGCCTGCGCTGAGAAGAATGAAGCCCAATCGGCTTCCCAAATGCTCTCTTTGCATCGTTATCAACCTCATTTCGCCCTTGATTATACGACAAAAGCCAACAGATTGTCAACGTAAAATAAACCTTCTCCCCAGGGAGAAGGTTAAAGGGAGTGCTGCAGCATTTTGCAGCACTCCCTTGGATGTAAAGGATCAATAGTAGTAGCTGGAGCCGGAGGACTCGCCCAAAGAAGCCAGAAGAATGACGAAAATGAAGAAGAAGATGCCACCGACGATGGTGCCGGCGATGCCCAGCTTCTTACCGGTGTTGGCTTTGCCGTTGGTTGCGCCAACCTCGGCGGCCTTGTTTCTGGCGATGCCGCTCATGACCAGTGCGGCGATGCCGAAGAACAGACCGGAGCCGTAGGCCAGTGCCATGGGCAGGGAAACGATGCCGCAGATCATGGAGATCAGACCCAGGACCTTGGAAACGGCGGGCAACTCAGGCTCCTGCGCAACGGGGGGAGTCACCACGGGAGCGGACTGGTACATGGGCTGGGGAGCGGGCTGCCATGCGGGAGCGGGCTCCTGCCACGAAGGCTGAGAAGCAGGCTGCCATGCGGGAGCAGGCTCCTGCCATACGGGCTGAGGTGCGGGCTGGTATACGGGCTGGGGTGCAAGCTCCTGCCATACAGGCTCGGGAGCGGGCTGCTGGGGCGCGCTGTTCAGCACACTGCCGCAGCCGCTGCAGAATGCAGCATTGTCAGCGCATTGGGTACCACAATTGGGACAGAACATAAAATTACCTCCTTAATTATATCAGCACAGCTTGGCGCCGGCGGGGATCACATCATCCAGCATGATCAGATTCAGCTTCTCTTCGCCGTTTTCGGTGTGGACGGCGGAAAGCAGCATACCGCAGGACTCCCGACCCATCATCTTCCGGGGCGGCAGATTGGTGATGGCCACCAGCGTCTTGCCGATCAGCTCTTCGGGCTTGTAGAACTTGGCGATGCCGGAGAGAATCTGACGATCCGTGCCGGTGCCGTCGTTCAGGGTGAATTGCAGGAGGTTGTCGCTCTTCTTGACGTTCTTGCAGTCGATGACCTTCACCGCCCGGAAATCGGACTTGCAGAAGGTGTCGAAATCCACGGTCTCCTCGGCGTAGGGCTCGATCTCCAGAGCGGGCTTCGGGGGCTTAGAAAGCTCCTCCAGAGCGGCCAGCTCCTTCTCCACGTCGATCCGGGGGAACAGGGGCGTGCCAACGGTGGTGTTCCAGACGGCATTCTCGTCGGCGCAGTAGCACATGGCGCTGTAGTCCCGCTTATCCTCTGCCACGCCCAGCTGATCCAGAATCGCCTTGGAGGTGTCGGGCATCATGGGGGTGATGAGGATGGCGGCGATGCGGATGCACTCGCACAGATTCTTCATGACGGTGAGCAGACGAGCCTTGCTCTCCTCGCTCTTAGCAAGGATCCAGGGGGTGGTTTCGTCGATATAAGTCGGAGGCCAAGCGGTCTTAGGAAGACAAGACCTGATAACAACTCCTTGGCTCACAGAACGACATGGCTACGATCCGACTTCACAGATTCTTCATGACGGTGAGCAGACGAGCCTTGCTCTCCTCGCTCTTAGCAAGGATCCAGGGGGTGGTTTCGTCGATATACTTGTTGGCACGATCCAGCAGGCGGAAT
>JAZNRS010000070.1:0-8822 GCA_045590815.1 Faecousia sp. | reverse complement strand
TATAAGGCGGCGGGGTCAAGCCCCCGCCCTACAAGGAGCGTTTATGAAACGAGTTTTCTTAATCGTGTTGGATTCCTTCGGCATCGGCGCGCTGCCGGATGCAGCCAGTTTCGGTGATCCGGGAACCAATACCCTGGCGTCCTGCGCCAAGTCTTCCAAACTGAATATCCCCAATATGATCGCAGCGGGACTGGGCAACATCGACGGTGTGACCTGCCTGCCCAAGACGGAAAACCCCACCGGCGCCTATGCCCGGCTGGCGGAAAAGTCCATGGGCAAGGATACCACCATCGGTCACTGGGAGATCGCCGGCGTGGTGTCGGACAGCCCCTTGCCCACCTACCCCAACGGATTTCCTGAGGAGATTCTGCAGCCCTTCCGGGAGGCCACCGGTCGGGGCGTGCTGGCAAATGCGCCCTGGTCCGGCACGGAAGTCATCGATGCCTTTGGCCAGGCGCATATGCTGACCGGCCACCTGATCGTCTACACCTCTGCCGACTCGGTATTCCAGATCGCCGCCCACGAGGACATCGTGCCGCCGGAAAAACTGTATGAATACTGCCGCATCGCCCGGAAATTGCTCACCGGCAAACACGGCGTAGGCAGAGTCATCGCCCGTCCCTTTGTGGGCGTTCCCGGGGCGTTTAAGCGGACTTCCAACCGCCATGATTTCTCCCTGGAACCTCCGAAAAAGACCCTGCTGGACGCTCTGAAAGACGCCGGCAAAGATTCTATCGGCGTGGGCAAGATCAACGATATTTTCGCCGGCATCGGCGTGACGGAATATGTGTACAACAAGAGCAACGCCGACGGCATGAACCACGCCCTGAACTATGCAAAGCAGGATTTTGAGGGTCTGTGCTTCGTAAATCTGGTGGATTTCGACATGGTGTTCGGTCACCGGCGGAATATTGACGGCTACGCCCAGGCGTTGTCGGAATTTGACGCATGGCTGCCGGAATTTTTGGCGCAGTTGGGTGAGGAGGATCTGGTGATGATCACCGCCGACCACGGCTGTGACCCGGGCTATGCCGCCACCACTGACCACACCCGGGAGTATGTACCGCTGCTGGTGCTGGGCAAGAAGGTAAAGCCCGTGAATCTGGGTACCCGAAATAGCTTTGCGGACATCGCCGCCACCGTTGCTGACCTGCTGGGCATCGACTATGATACCCCCGGCAAGAGTTTTGCCAATAAGATTTTGTAATTTTTGTGTCATTCCGAGCCAGTGCGCACACTGGCGTGGGAATCTCCCAAAACCATGGGGATTGCCACACCAGCCTGCGGGCTGGTTCGCAATGACAGTTATTTGAGGAGAAAAATATGACACCTGAAAAATTGGTCGAACTGGCGAAGGAGGCTATGGGTCATGCCTATGCGCCCTATTCCGGCTTTCATGTAGGTGCGGCGCTGCTGTGCGCTGACGGCACCGTCTATCAGGGCTGCAACATCGAAAACGCCTCCTACAGCCCCACCAACTGCGCTGAGCGCACGGCCTTTTTCAAGGCCGTGTATGACGGACATCGGGATTTTTCCGCCATCGCCATCTGCGGCGGCATGGGCGGCAACATCACCGGTCCCTGTATGCCCTGCGGCGTGTGCCGGCAGGTGATGAGCGAATTCTGCAGCAACGATTTCGCCATCCATGTGGTCAAGCCCGATGGCTTCGACAGCTACACCCTTGCCCAACTCATGCCCGGGATTTTTACGCTGGACAAATAATTTTCTTGATTTTTTTAAATTAGATGCTATAATTTTATCATCCCATTATAAAAAGGAGATGTACTTATGGATTTTCTGAGAAAGATTCTGCCCCTGGCATTTAACGTCGTTCCCAAGGAGAGCAACACCCTGGTCAAGTCCATCATCATCCACGCCATCATCGGTTATGTGGTTTCCGGTGTGATCGGCTTTATTCTGGGCTTCATCGGCGGTCTGCTGGACATTCAGGGCGCTATGATCGCTCTGTCCGGTCTCATCGGCACCGTGCTGGGCATCTACGGTACCGGCGGCATCGTGGTTTCCATCCTGAAGTTCGTCGGCGTTATCAAAGAGTAATAAAAAACCGTCGCTGTAAACAGCAATGTCCTTAAGTTAAGAAAACGCTGTCATTCTGAGCGAGCGTAAGCGAGTCGAAGAATTTACGCATTTCATTTAAATTGGGTGCGTGGATCCTTCGACTTCGCTATGCTACGCATAGCTACGCTCAGGATGACACACTTAACTTAATGATGTTGGCTGTTTACAGCGGCGGTTTTTTATGCCCAAAAGTGCGAATATTTGTCCGAAACGACGGATTTTTCATTGACTTACCTTCCAGGCAGCAGTATAATGGTATTGATTTTATTCTGGGAGGGAATGCCATGTCGTCAAAGCTGAAAAACCTTATGGGCGAATTTTTCCGCTACGTTTTGGTGGGCGGCGTGTGCTTCCTCATCGATGCCGGCTCCATGACCGGTTGCAAGGAGCTGTTCTTCCGGGACGATTGCTCCGAAGCGCAGATGGCGCTGTGCGTCGCCGTGGGATTTATCCTGGGACTCACCGCCAACTATCTGCTGTCCAACGTATTCGTCTTCCGCAGCGCTGACCAGAAAAAGCAGGGCTGGAAATTTTCCGCCTTTCTCATCTTCGCCCTCATCGGACTCATCGGTCTGGGCATCACCGAGGCCGGTATGTGGCTGGGCGTGAAGCTTGTGGGAAGCGAAGGACTGTGGTACGTTCTTGTGAAATGCGTTATGGCAGGTATCGTTCTGATCTGGAACTATATCGGCAGAAAAATCTTTGTATACCGGGGGCAATAATTATGGCTGAAAACAAAACCGCTCTGATCATCGGCGCAGGTCCTGCGGGCCTCACCGCCGCCTACGAAATGCTGAAGAGCACCGACATCAAGCCCATCATCATCGAAGAAAGCGAGTATATCGGCGGCATTTCCCGTACCCACGAGCATAACGGCAACCGGATGGACCTGGGCGGACACCGTTTCTTCTCCAAGATCGACGATGTGAACGCCATCTGGCAGGAACTGATGCCTCTGCAGGGCAAGCCCTCCTTCGACGATGCCAAGCTGGGCATCGAAAAGCCCCTGGCGGAAAACGGTCCCGACCCCAACAGCGAAGAGCAGGTGATGCTGCTGCGCAACCGGGTGTCCCGGATCTTCTATCTGAAAAAATTCTTCGATTATCCCATCACCATCAAGCCGGAAACCCTGAAAAATATGGGCTTCGCCCGTACCGTCAAGGCGGGCTTCGGCTACATCGGCGCCTGCATCTGCAAGCGCAAGGAGGATTCGCTGAAGGATTTCTACATCAACCGCTTCGGCAAGCCCCTGTACGAGATGTTCTTCGAGGACTACACCGAGAAGCTCTGGGGCCGCAACCCGGACAGCATCTCTCCCGACTGGGGCGCACAGCGGGTGAAGGGTCTTTCCCTGAGCAAGGCGCTGTGGTCCATCATTTCCAAGCCCTTCCGGAAGGGCAAGGCAGTGGAGACCTCCCTCATTGAGCAGTATTACTACCCCAAGAAGGGTCCCGGTCAGATGTGGCAGACCATGGCGGACAAGATCGTGGAAATGGGCGGCGAGATCCGCTTTAACTGCAAGGCAGAATCCATCGAAACCGACGGCAAGCGCATCACCGCCGTGGTGACCAACGAGGGCAGCTTCTCCGCTGACCATTATTTCTCCTCCATGCCCGTGCGGGATCTGGTCGCCGGCATGGGCGACGTACCTCCCAAGGATGTGCAGGAGGTCGCCGCCGGTCTTCCTTACCGGGATTTCATCACCGTGGGTCTGCTGGTGGACAAGATGGAGCTGGTCAATCAGACCAAGCACAAGACCCTGGGCAACATCGTCCCCGACTGCTGGATCTACGTCCAGGAGCGGGAGGTCAAGATCGGTCGCCTGCAGATCTTCAACAACTGGTCGCCTTACATGGTCGCCGATCCGGAAAATTCCGTGTGGATCGGTCTGGAATACTTCTGCACCGAGGGTGACGAAATGTGGAACACCCCCGATGCCGACTTCATCGAATTCGCCGCCAAGGAGCTAAGTAGCATCGGCGTCATCCGCAAGGAGCTGATCCGGGACAGCGTGTGCCTGCACGTTAAGAAGGCATATCCTGCCTATTTCGATACTTACGCCCAGTTCGATACCGTGAAGGACTACCTCTCCGGCATCGAAAATCTGTGGTGCATCGGCAGAAACGGTCAGCACCGCTACAACAACATGGACCACTCCATGCTCACCGCGATGGAGGCTGTCCGTGCCGTTGCCGCCGGCAAGACCGATAAGACCGACGTGTGGAACGTGAACACCGAAAAGGAATATCACGAGGAGAAAAAACAATGAAACAGTGCAAAATAAAGACCCTCTGCTCCCGGACGCCCAAGTGGGTCTACGATCGGGCGCTGCCCATTTTCATTCTGCTGTGCACCCTGGGCTTTGTGCTGTATTACATCACCGGACCCATGCTGGTGCTGCTGAATTCCGACTATCTGGACTCTCTGGTCTGGGCGAACGTCACCGCGGAAACCGGCGATATTTTGTCCACCGAATTCAATTACGCCGCCCTTTTGCCCTTCGGCTCGCCGCTGTGGATGGTGCCGATCCTGAAGATCTTCGGCTACGGCATCAAGGCACAGGTGCTGAGCATGGCGGTTTTTGCCGTACTCTTCATCTCCGCCGCCTACTATTTCTTCCGCAGTCTGAAGTTTAAGCGGCTCATTGCTGCCCTGGCTGCCGCTGTGTTCTGCCTGGTCATGTCCGGCTCCGATGTGCTGCTGGAAATGTTCTGGGGACATACCATTTATTACAGCCTGGGACTTTTGTTCTTCCTGCTGCTCATGGGTCTGACCCTGCGGCTGACCGATGCCACCCGCAGCTGGAAAAAGGGTAACAAGCTGAAGATCCGCACCATTTTGGAGCTTGCCGCCGTGGCGATCCTCTGCGTCGGCTGCGCCACCGACGGCTTCCAGCTCATTGCTCTGGGCATTATGCCTATGGCAGGCGCGCTGATCATCTGCGCATTCTTCGATCCGACCCCCCTGGTGGACAGATCCAAGCTCCGTAAGGGCGCTGTGTTGGGTCTGATGCTGGTGTGCGCGGTGGTGGGTCTGGGCGTTTTGAAGATCATCACCAAAAACGGCTATATCAAGGCCGGCTACGCCAACGCCCATATGGTGTGGGGCAACAGCAACGACTGGATCGCCAATGTGATGAAAATTTTCCCCAATGCGGCGATCTTGTTCGGCGTGAATGTGAAGGCCGAGCAGAAGCTGCTGACCCTTCCCTCCATGATCTACATGCTGAAGCTGGTGACACTGGTTGCCATCGGCGTTGCGCCCGTGGCTTTGCTGCTGCGCTATAAGAAGCTCAGCGAGAAGGTCAAAATGGTGCTGTGGGGTCATCTGATCATCACCGCTGTGATTTTCTTCCTGGTGGTTTTCGGACCCCTGGCATATGGCAACTGGCGGCTGATCCCCTGCATCAGCACCGGCTTGATCCTGACCATGCTGTGGATCCGGGAACTGCTGGCTGGCTCCCGGGTAGAAAAGCGCCTTGCTGCGCTGCTGGCCTGCGTGTGCCTTGCCAATGTGGCCCAGCTGGCTCGCATGCCCCGGAACATTCAGAACAATGTCCATTGGGATGTCACCCAGATGCTGAAGGAAAAGGGCTACGACTACGGCTTCGCCACCTTCTGGAACTCTCACCCCATCGTGGCGCTGTCCGACAGCGAGATCGAAGTCACCTCCGTGAAGCAGGAGGGTATCGAGCTGGAGCCGCACCGCTATCAGAATTACAAGGACGAATTCGAGCCCAAGGAGGGTCCGTGCTTCCTGCTGCTGGATGAAGAGGAATATGCTAACGTGCAGCAGGGCGAGTACTGGAAGAAGCTGAACAGTACCCGCAAGCTCATCGATTCCTTTGAATGCGGCGAATTCATCGTGCTGGTTTTTGACGGCAACATCATTGTATAAAATAATAACCGGAGCTGCCCAGCAGCTCCGGTTTTTCGTATGTTGATCACAGTCCCAGCAATTGCTTTTTCTTCTGTGCAAATTCCGCCTCGGTGATGACGCCGTCATCCATCAGGCTCTTATAGCGGCGGATCAGGTCGATGTTGGTAAGCTCATCGGTGGCTGCCTTGGCAGCTACCGGCTTAGGCGCAGCAGGTGCCACCGGTGCGGGCGCAGGCTTGGGCGCAGGAGGCGCATAGACCGGCGCAGGATCATACACCGGTGCCGGTGCGCTTTGGGGCGCAGGGCGAGGTGCGCTCGGAACAACCGGCTGCGGAGCAGGGGTATGGGTCTGCGGAGCAGGGGAGCGAGGCTGAGCTGTTGCAGGGGTGATCTGATTCTGCGGCTTCAGAAATTCCTCCACATCGCAGGAGATCTGCCGGGGTACCACCGGCAAAAACGCCTGCATGGCCTTGTTCAGATCCTCCGCATAACGCTCATACCGGGCTCCCATCAACTGAACAATGCTAAAACGCATATTCACCGCAGTGCCCCGCCCCTGGGGCATAAAATGGATGGTGCATGCACCGCCATTCATATTATACTTAAAGGAATTGTTTACACCGAAAGAAATCGCATGGTAGGGCTGCTGCTGACAGCTGCGCTCAAAGGGAGCATGGGTCGCAGCATTCAGGTATGCCTGATAGACTGCTTTGACATCAGCCTCCACATAAAAACAAATATCTCTTCTCATGGTTAACCTCCTGAGTGGCAGAATACATAATTATAATATCATTCGGCTCCTTTTTCGTCAAGTAATAAACAAATTCCCCGATGATCAATTATCTCCATGTACTTTACCACAATAAAGCGGTGATGTGTATGGTCATTTCTTATGCACAGTGCTGAAATTGCGCTTTACCTCTTTACAACTTTAGTTTGATAAAGTATAATACCCCCATCAATCATCCCAACGGGAAAAGAAAGGAATTTTTACTATGAAAAAGATCATCGCTTTGGCGCTGGCATCCCTGCTGGTGCTGTGCTGCTTCGCCGGCTGCAAGAAGGCCGAAAAGACCGTGGTCGTGGGCTACACCATCTACGCCCCCATGAACTACAAGAACGACGCCGGTGACCTGGTGGGCTTCGACACCGACCTGGCTAAGGCCGTCTTCGAAAATCTGGGCTACACCGTCATCTTCCAGGAGATCGACTGGAACCAGAAGTACACCGACCTGAACTCCGGCACCATCGACTGCGTGTGGAACGGCTTCACCTGCAACACCGCCGACCCCGATGGCGTGCTCCGTGCCGACAAGGTGGATTTCTCCTACAATTACATGGAAAATCAGCAGGTGCTGGTGGTCAAGAAGGGCACCACCATTGACAAGGACGGCGACCTGTCCCAGCTGATCGCTGCCGTAGAAAGCGGCTCCGCCGGTGAGTCCTACGCCGAGGGTCTGGGTCTGGGCACCAAGGGCTGCGTCAAGCAGACCGACTGCCTGCTGGAGGTCAACGCCGGTTCCTGCGACGTGGCTGTGCTGGACGTGCAGCTGGCCAACAGCTACTGCGGCAAGGGTGACTACAGCGAGCTGGAGATCGTCGAGGGTATGTCCAGCGACGTGGAGTACTACGCCATCGGCTTCAAGAAGGGCAGCGAGCTCACCGCTCAGGTCAACGAGCAGCTGGAAAAGCTGGCAGCTGACGGCACCATCGCCAAGATCGCCAAGGAGTACGGCGTGGAGAATACCGCCATCACCGATTTCAGTAACCAGAAGTAAGAAATATGGCTCCCCTTTCAGGGGAGCTGTCAAAAATCGGTTCTTCGGAACCGATTTTTGACTGAGGGGTGCTATTCTCCGGCATTTCCACCCCTCCGCCCAGTGTGCGCACTGGGCACCTCCCCTCAAGGGGAGGCTTATTTCACTGTATTTAGGAGTTTTACTATGTCCTTTTTAGAAGTAACCGCCTTTTTGTGGGACGGTTTTCTGATCTCTCTGCTGATCTTCTTCGTCACGCTCATCTGCGGCGTGCCCCTGGGTCTGCCCATCGCCTTCTGCTCCATGAGCAAGTGCAAGCCGGTGCAGATCGTTTCCAAGGTCTTCGTGTGGATCATCCGGGGCGTCCCTCTGATGCTGCAAATTTTCATCATTTACTATGTACCGGGACTGGTGTTTGACCTGCAGATCTTCCCCCAGGTGGATCGGTATTTCCTCCTCAATTTCGGCATGCAGGACGCAGGCCGGATCCTGGCGGTGCTCATCGCCTTCACCATCAACTACGCCTGCTACTTCTCCGAGATCTACCGGGGCGGTATCGAGAGCATCTCCAAGGGTCAGTACGAGGCAGGCTATGTGCTGGGTCTGACCAAGGGGCAGATCTTCCGCAAGATCATCCTCAAGCAGGTGATCCAGCGGATCGTGCCCCCCATGTCCAACGAGATCATCACCCTCATTAAAGATACTGCTTTGGCCAACTGTATTGTGGTCTGTGAGATCATTAAGCAGGCGAAGGAGTTGGCGGCTACCAAAACAATGGTTTGGCCGCTGTTCTACACCGGCGTATTCTATCTTATTTTTGTTGGTTTCTTGACCATCGTGCTGGGCAGGGTGGAAAAGAAGCTGAGCTATTTTAGGAGCTAAGCCAATGCTGGAAGTAAAAAACATTAAAAAAGCCTTTGGCAAGACACAAAGTCGGAGGCCAAGCGGTCTTAGGAAGACAAGACCTGATAACAACTCCTTGGCTCACAGAACGACATGGCTACGATCCGACTTCGTGCTGGGCAGGGTGGAAAAGAAGCTGAGCTATTTTAGGAGCTAAGCCAATGCTGGAAGTAAAAAACATTAAAAAAGCCTTTGGCAAGACAC
>JAZNRS010000069.1:0-6532 GCA_045590815.1 Faecousia sp. | reverse complement strand
AGTCAGCTTCGCCGACAGCTCCCCTCAAGGGGAGCCTACACCCCTCAGTCAGCTTCGCTGACAGCTCACCTCAAGGGGAGCCTACACCCCTCAGTCAGCTTCGCCGACAGCTCCCCTCAAGGGGAGCCTTTTTAATTCTGTCCTCGTCTGGCAGCGATGACATCCCGGATGTTCATCAGCTTATTGCGGATGGCTTCCAGCTCAGTGACGTTACTGACCTCAAAGCGGACGGTGAAGATACTGTGACCACCGGGGAGGTCTTTGCCGTTCAGCTCCTTCACCCGGACGTGGGCGGTGGTCATCACCGTTGCCACGTCCAGAAGCAGACCGTCACGGGTGACGCAGTCCAGCTCCAGGGTGGTATCGAAGGGCTGATCCGCCTGATTTGCCCACCGGACTCGCACCCAACGGGCGGATTGATGGGGCTCTTCCCGGTTTTGGGCGTTGGGGCAGTCCATCCGGTGGACGGACACGCCGTAGCCCTTGGTGATAAAGCCGATGATGGGATCCCCGGGGACGGGGGTACAGCATTTGGCGAATTTGATCATGCAGGAGTCGATATCCTCTACGATCACGCCGTTCACCGCATGGCGGTTGCGCTTGGCGTTGTCGGAATCGGGGGTGGTACGCAGAGGGCCGACCATGGTCAGCTTTTCATTCTGCTGCGCCTTGATGGCACGGTTGATATCGTCCCGGATGCGACCCACCGCCTTCAAAGCGGTCAGACCGCCGTAGCCGATGGCGGCGTACATATCCTCCCAGGTGTCGAAGGACAGCTTCTTCAGCAGCTGCGGGCTGACCTCCGGATCCACCGTGATGGAAAGAGGCAGACCCACCCGTTTCATTTCGGATTCAAAGGAGGAGCGACCGTGTGCCACGTTTTCCTCCCGCTTTTCCTTCTTGAACCACTGCTTGATCTTGGTACGGGCCTGGTTGGATTTGCAGATATTCAGCCAGTCGCGGCTGGGACCCTTGGCGGTCTTGGAGGTCAAAACCTCCACAATATCGCCGTTTTTTAGCTTGGAATCGATGCCCACGATCCGGTTATTTACCTTGGCACCCACCATGGCGTTGCCCACGCCGGAATGGATGGCATAAGCAAAGTCAATGGGGGTAGAACCGGCGGGGAGGGACACGATCTTGCCCTTGGGGGTGAAGACGAACACCTCGTCGTCGAACATATCGATCTTCAGGGACTGGACGTAGCCCTCAGCGTCGGTGGTCTGCTGGCTTTCCAGCAGACGGCGCACCCACTCGAAGTCCTTCTCGTTGCCGGAGCCGGTGCCCTGCTTGTACTTCCAGTGGGCGGCGATACCGTACTCGGCGGTTTCGTGCATTTCCCAGGTGCGGATCTGCACCTCGAAGGGGATGCCCTGGGAGCCGATGACGGTGGTGTGCAGGCTCTGGTACATATTGGGCTTGGGGGTGGAGATATAGTCCTTGAAACGTCCGGGAACCAGATTGAACAGGTCGTGGATGTGACCCAGGACGTTGTAGCAGTCGGGGATGGAGTCCACCAGGCACCGGAAGGCGTACACGTCGTACAGCTCGTCCATGGTCTTGTCCTGGGTGCGCATCTTCCGGTAGATGGAGTAGACGTGCTTGATGCGCCCGTAGGTGGTGTTGCGGATGCCCACCGCCGCAAGACGGGTGGTGATCCGGTCCTGGATGGTGCGCATGAACGCCTCATCCTGCTCCTGGTGGGCGCTCAGGTGATCCATGATGTTGTTGTAGCTCTCCGGATCCAGGTACCGCAGGGAGGTATCCTCCAGCTCCCATTTGATCTTTTGCATACCAAGACGGTGTGCCAGGGGGGCATAGATATCCATGGTTTCACGGCACTTTTTCCGCTGCTTTTCCGGGGACTGGTACTGCATGGTGCGCATATTGTGCAGCCGGTCGGCGATCTTGATCAGCACCACCCGGATGTCCTTGGACATGGCCATGAACATCTTGCGCAGATTTTCCATCTGCGCTTCCTCGGTGGTGGAGAAATCCGCACGGGTCAGCTTTGTGACACCCTCTACCAGCTCGGCGACGGTCTCGCCGAAGAGCTTGGCGATCTCATCGTGGGAGGCATCGGTGTCTTCAATGCAGTCGTGAAGCAGTGCGCCCAGGATGGCATCGGTGTCCAGACCCATCTCCGAAACGATGGCTGCCACCGCCAGAGGGTGGATGATGTAGGGGGAGCCGTCCTTGCGCTTTTGGTCTTTGTGCTTGTTACGGGCGTAGTCCACCGCCCGGTCGATCAGCTCCATGTCCGCACCGGGCATTCTGTTGAGAATGGCGGCGCACATGGCTCCGTAATGTTGGGAAAAGGTTTCCATTTCGTCAGCTCTCTTTCGCCTGCAGCAGACGCTGCATGGTTGCGCTTTGGGTCAGATCCGCCTTGCCGGTGGTGGCATTGAGGCAGATGTCAATGTACTTGTGGTGATGGGTCACGGTCAAAAGACCCACATCGGAGAAAATGTCCAGGCACACCAAAAGCTGCCCAAGACTCAGACTCTGACCGGACCAGCGGACGATCTTCCGGCAAAGGCACATGGGTCCTTCCTTCAGATTTTGGGCGCAGGCCAGATACCGCCAAACCATGCCCAGCATCCCCCGGTCGGGGAGCAGACGGGCTGCTTCCTGGGCGGTGACGGTGCCGCTTTGCAGCGCCCGGTAGGCGCAGCTGTCCGCAGGGCAATCGGCAACGCAGGCAGGACGGATGTCCTGGATATTCATCTGCACGGTGCGCTCGCCCTTAAACTCGTTGACCTGGGGGAAGAATGCCACGTCCACCAGATCTCCATGCTGGATGGAGGCGGTTTCCGGGGTGGCGGAGAAGCAGATGGCATTGAAGCCGTGGCGACCCTGGCGCAGACGCAGGCGCATATGTCGCCCGTTGCCCACCATGGTGATCCGGTCCACCTGGAGCTTCTCCATCATCAGAAGAGGCTTGGGGCAGCCGTTGCCGCAGGGCTCCAGCACGGAAAGGGAGTCGATGCCCTTGACGGTGAGCACCTCGGGGGAAACGGCACAATCAATGTCCAGCACCGTCCGGGAGTCGGATCTTGCATAGAATTCCCGGGCAAGACCGGAGATGGCGGTGCGGAAATCGTCGATTTTGTTCCGGGAGATGGTGAAGCCTGCCGCCAATTCGTGACCGCCGTAGCTTTCCAGCAGGTCAGACAGATTGGACAGGGCGGTAAACAGATTGAAGCCACCGTAGCTGCGGGAGCTGGCTTTGCCGTGGTCGCCGTCCATGCAGATGAGGAAGGTGGGGCAGCTGTATTCCTCGGCGATACGGCTGGCGACAATGCCCACCACGCCCTGGTGCCAGGTTTCTCCTGCCAGGACGATGGCTTCCGGTGCGTCGCTGCCGGCGAGCATGGCGGTGGCCTGCTCGTAGATCTCCGATTCCACAGCCTGCCGCTGGCGGTTCAGGTCGCACAGGGCACGGGCGAGATAGGTGGCACGTTCGGCGTCCCGGGTCAAAAACAGCTCGATCGCCAGCTCGATGCGCTCCATGCGTCCTGCGGCATTGATCCGGGGGGCAAGCATGAAGCCGATGGAGGTGGCGCTGACCGTTTCCGGAACGCAGTTGCATTCCTTCATCAAGGCGTCGATGCCGGGACGGCGGGTGGCACGCAGGGCTTTCAGACCATGGGACACAAAGACCCGGTTTTCTCCCTGCAGGGGCATCACGTCGGCGACGGTGCCCAGGCAGACCATGTCCGCATAGTCCTCCAGCACCTCGTGCTGGCTGCCGCACAGCGCCGATGCCAGCTTGAACGCCACACCCACGCCGGAGAGAGTCTTGTGGGGGTAGCCGCCGTCAATGCGGTGGGGATCCACCACGGCGATGGCATCCGGGAGGGTGTCCTTGCATTCGTGGTGATCGGTGATCACCAGATCGATGCCCAGCTCCTTGCAAAGCTGTGCTTCCTCAATGGCGGTGATGCCGCAGTCCACGGTGATGATCAGCTTGACGCCTTCGCCGTGAAGCTGATGGATGGCGGTGGGGTTGAGGCCGTAGCCCTCCTCCATGCGGCCAGGGATGTAGGACACCACATCCGCGCCGTGACGGCGCAGAAAGTCCGACAGCAGGCAGGTGGCGGTGATGCCGTCCACGTCGTAGTCGCCGTACACGGCGATCTTTTCGCCCCGGGACATGGCAAGTCCCACCCGACCGGCGGCCAGGTCCATATCAGTCATGAGGAAGGGGTCAAGCAGGTTACAGTCGCAGTCTAAGTAATTGTGGGCATCCTGGGGGGTGTTCATTCCCCGGGCAGACAGGATCATGGCTGCCAGAGGGGAATATCCGCTGCCTACAAGGGCATTTACGGATCCGGATGCCGGTAGGGAAACATTCCAAACTCCATATTTCAAAGCAATACACATCCAATTATAACATTTCCCTACATTATAACAAAAATATGTGCAATACACAATAGGCAGAATGGCTTTTTTCTCAGTATTTTCAAGGAAAAATGAATGTTTCGTGAAAGAAATGGAGCGCGAAGCGTGAGCCTCCCCTGTGCAAGGGGAGGTGGCCAAAATCTTTGATTTTGGCCGGAGGGGTTGCCACAGTACACAATCCCCCAGTCGAAAATCAAAGATTTTCGCCAGCCCCCTTTGCACAAGGGGGCCTTTGCGCCTGCGGCGCTATGCTTTCACGGCCTTGCTCAGCCGCAAAGCGATGACCGCAAGCATAGGGGCCAGGAGCAGTCCCGGCAGGGCGAAGAGCTTATAGCCTGCGTACATGGAAATGAGGGTCACCAGGGGGTCAAGCCCCAGACCTTTGCCCAACAGCTTCGGCTCCATGATGGAGCGCACCAGCCACACCACGGCATACAGCGCCAGCAGACCGATGCCACGAACCTGCTGCCCCTGCAGCAGGCAGAAGATCCCCCAGGGGACGATGACGATGCCCGTCCCCAGCACCGGCAGCGCATCCACCAAGCAGATCACCGCCGCCCACACCGGTGCATGGTGGATCCGCAGGATCAAAAAGCCCCCCAGCAGGATACCGCCGGTGATCAGCGACAGCTTCACCTGGGCTTTCAGCCAGCCGGCGAGGGTGGTTTTCAGCCCCTTCAAGGCAGGCAGATACCGCTGATTCCAGGAATCCGGGAGCCATCCGGATAGGGTTTTCTTGATATGAGGCAGCCGCCCGGAGATCATAAACGCCGCCAGCACTGCTGTGGCAAGTCCGAAAGCCCCGGAGGCGACGCGCCCCAAAAGCCCCGTCGCCAGTCCCAGAAAGGTCTGCGTCCCCCGTTCGATCAGGGTGCTGGAGTCGGAAAACAGCTCTGACACGCCCTTTTCCACCGCCGGACGGATGGTTTCGGGCAATTTTTCAGCGGTGTACAGCAGCCGCTGCTCCAGGGATTCCAGGGAGGTTTGGGCTGTGTCCATCAGCGCCGGAAGCCGGTGGGTCAGCTGACCTGCCTCCCGGACGCACAGAGCCACCGCCAATGCGATCAGCGCCATCAGCAAAAGAAACACCACCGTAACGCCGATCCCGGCGCTGAGCCATCGGGGCAGACGCTTGTGCAGAAGCTTTACAAGGGGCTCCGCCGCCAGGGCAATCCCGGCGCCCAGCAGGAACGGAAGCAGCACCGGAAGACCGAAGCGCAGCAGAAACCAGCCGCCGAAAAGTGCCCCCGTCAGCCACAAATATTTGGTTAAAAGACTTTTTCTCACGCACAAACCTCCATGACGTAAAAACAATACTTGCATTTTGTGAAAAATATGGTACAATAGCCACGAGAGAAAGACTATCACCCTCAGGAGGCAACTAAATGAAGAACACGCCCAAGTATTATATCGTGGAAGCTTCCGCCCTTCCGGAAGTATTTCTGAAGGTCGCGGAGTCGAAGCGCTTGCTGGCTACCGGGCAGGCCGCCACCGTCAACGAAGCCACCAAGATCACCGGTATCAGCCGCAGTGCGTTCTATAAGTACCGGGATGCGGTGCAGCCCTTCCAGCGCAGTCATGTGAGCCGGATCATTACGTTCCAGTTCATGCTCCATGATGAGCCGGGTGTGCTGTCGGCGATCCTGGCACTGTTTGCCACGGAGAAGGCAAATCTTCTGACCATCAACTCCATCACCCCCTCCAATGGCTGCGCCATTGTGACCATTTCTGCGGAAACTACGGACATGGTGGTGAGTCTGGAGGAGCTGCTGCACCTGCTTGATAATATCAACGGTGTGATCAAGGCAGAGGTCCTGGCAGGTTAATAGGAAAAGCAGAGCGGATACCCGCTCTGCTTTTTTAGTGTGCCCGGTGGTGGTATAGCTTATTCGGTATTTGAGGAGAAAATGCCGGGATATATGTGCGGTAAATGATTGTTTATACGAGCAACGCCATCGTAGGGCGAGGGCATGCCCTCGCCGTCTGGGGCTGTAAGCCGCAGAGCGCCGCTTGCGGCGCAAAGGCTCCCTTGTGCAAAGGGAGCTGTCAAAAATCGGCCCTTCGGAACCGATTTTTGACTGAGGGATTGTTTGCTGATCCCCTATAATTTTCCGTTTTTCCAATTGAT
>JAZNRS010000068.1:0-5716 GCA_045590815.1 Faecousia sp. | reverse complement strand
TGCTGAAAAGCAGCGGGGTTTTTCCGCGCACCGGGGGCAAAATTCCGGCATAGAATTGTCGGAGGCGATTTTTATGCCAATTGTCAATACGGCCCTGCCCATTACATCCCAAAGCTGCGAGGATATGATCCGGAAAATCGTGGAAACATATCCCTTCTGCCGCACGGAGCTGCTGTCTGCCACGGCTTTTCAGCGGCCCATCCGCACCCTGGTCATCGGCAACGGACCCCGACGGGTGATCTACTCCGCCGCCCATCATGCCAACGAGTGGATCACGACTCTCGTCCTGCTGAAATTCGCCGAGGCGCTTGCCCAAAATATCAGCGAAAACGGTTCTGTCGGCGACGCGGATGCCGGGGAGATCTATGACAAGGCGACGATCTACATGGTGCCCATGGTGGATCCAGACGGAGTGGATCTGGTGGTGGGTGCCATACAGCCCGGGCAGCTGGCTTACGAGGCCGCCCGGGCTTTGGCTGACAATTATCCTGCCATTCCCTTCCCGGAGGGGTGGAAGGCGAATCTGTTGGGTGTGGATCTGAATCTGCAGTATCCCGCCGGTTGGCTCCAGGCCCGGGAGATCAAATTCTCCCAGGGCTTCGACCGTCCCGGTCCCAGGGACTATGTGGGTCGCGCGCCCCTGGGACAGCTGGAAAGCCGTGCGTTAGCCGGGTACACAGAGGTGGTGGATCCGGCGCTGGTGCTGGCGTATCACAGCCAGGGACGGGTCATCTACTGGCAGTTTCAGAACATATTCGTGCCCGGTGCCCGGGAATTGGGGGAGGCTTTTGCCAATGCCTCCGGCTACGAGCTGGCGGATACGCCCTTTGAAAGCAGCTTCGCCGGCTATAAGGACTGGTTTATCCAGCGCTTCCGCCGTCCGGGGTATACCATCGAGGTGGGAGAGGGGGACAATCCGCTGCCGTTAAGCCAGTTCGATGAGATCTACCGGGACAATCTGGGCATCCTCACCACAGCCGCACTGGGTGGGTAAAAGATTGTTTACAAAACCTTCCCCCTGGGGGGAAGGTGCCTCCGAAGGAGGCGGATGAGGGGTATAGCATACAGAATAATCAAGTATTAGACCCCTCATCAGTCAAAAATCAAAGATTTTTGCCAGCTTCTCCCCAGGGAGAAGCTTTACGCTAAACAATCATTTACACAAAAAACGGAGCTGAGATCAGCTCCGTTTTATTATTCGATGATGCTGTTACAAACCATACGGCAGCCACGGCGCAGGGCGACAAACTTCGCCAGCTTCAATGTGGTGAGGATGTTATCGCCGGTGTATTCCCCGGAAACCTCCTCCAGCACGGCGCTTACCGCCTCGGCACCGCCCAGGTGGTAGATCGCAAGGCAGGCAGCCTGACCCTTTACATCCACAACGCCCAGGTCCTTCGCTGCATTCATATACTGCTGCAGCCGCTGATCCATCAGCTCGTCCTGCACACGCATACCCACCCGGGAACCCAGGATCTGACTCAGACAGGCGGTCTTGGCAGAATCGGCGCTGACGATGCCGTTGCTCCAGCTGCCGCTGTCCAGTTCGCTGCCAATGCCGGCGGTATCCAGCTTGGCAAAGCCCTCGGGATCCGCCTGGCGGATCTTCAGCAGCAGCGTCTGCGCCTCTGCACCGTACCACTGACCTCTGCCGATGGCGATGCCGCAGCCAAACAGCTCGTTGATCTGGTCGTAACGGGCGTTGCCGCCCACCAGACCGTAAACCGCGTTGCGCAGCTTATCCATCTGGGTCTTGGTTGCGGTGCCGTCGTAGTCGGGACGGCAGACGTACACGATGGGACTGGTCTTGGAGTGGATGTCATAGGTCTTGTAATTGACCCGTCCGCCGCCGGTATAGCCGTTGTTATCGTAGGTGGTGTTGCCCTCCACGGTGTGGATCAGGCCATTCTCATAGCCCACCACGATGCCCACATGGTCGGAGCTGCGGGAGGGGCTGCCGTAGTTGAAGGAAATGATGTCGCCGGGTTCGGGGGTGTACTTGCCCGCAGCCACCTCACGGCGGCTGTAAGCCTGCTTCCGGCTGCGGAAGAAGTTGGTCATGGCATCAGCCAAGCCATACTGGGGCACAACGTCGGTGTCCACGCCGGCAGTATTGGCACACCATGCCACGAACATGCCGCACCAGGCGGCGTAGAAGCCGTACCAGCTGCCGTACTCGGTGAAGTTGCTGCCGCCCTTGACCTCACCGGAGAGCTCGTGACGGGAATTGCTCTCCCGATAGCCCACCTGGGACAGGGCAATATTAACAATATCCACTCTGCTGTTGCCGGTCAGCTCCACTTCCTTCAGAGCCTGATAATAAGGACCGGACATATAGGACTCGGAACCGTTATATTCCAACGCCTCCACCGGAAGCAGCACCGCGGCATTCAGACCCAGCGCCAGCACACCGGCCAGCAGACGCTTACATAATTTACGCATTTGAAACTCCTTACAAAATGATTACACTTTTGTTACAAACTGTAACCATTATACACACCATTTGTAAAAATGCAAGCAAATTATGTCAATTTGTGAATTTTTTGGCATTTGTCCCAATAAATCAGCCAATGGTCTGTCCAATATGGCTTATTTCACAATGAATTCTACAAAAAAATCGCATTTTCACCCTGAATAGATCCCCTTTTGGCTACAAACACTACCCATGAACACCAAATACAGGAGGTTTTTCCAACATGCTTCGTAACCGAATTTTGTGCCTGCTTCTGTGCGTGTGCGCTGTGGTGGGCATCGCCGGCAGCGCCATCGCCCTGGAGGTGACCTGCGACCAGGTGTACTGCTTTGAGGCATCGGATTTCGCCACCGGCGAGTCCATGACCGGCATTTGCGTCACCGGTCTGCCGGATCCTGCCGCCGGTACCGTGATGCTGGGGCAGCGGGTGGTGAAGACCGGCGATATTCTTACGGCCGATCAGCTTAGCGCCATGACCTTCGTGCCGCTGCGCTCCGAGTCCGATGCCCAGGCCCAGGTGATGTATCTGCCCGTGTACGCCGATCGGGTGGAATCTGAGACGGTGATGACCATCGCCATCCGGGGTAAGGAGGATAAGGCACCCGTGGCGGAGGATTCCGCTATGGAAACCTATAAAAATCTGCCCAATGAGGGCAAGCTGAAGGCCTCGGACCCGGAGGGTCAGCCGCTGACCTACACCCTGGTCCGCCAGCCCAAACGGGGCACCGTGAGCGTCAGGGAGGACGGCAGCTTCACCTACACTCCCAAGAAGAATAAGGTGGGGACGGATTCGTTCACCTTTACTGCGACCGATCCTGCCGGGAAGGTGTCCCGGGAGGCGACGGTAACCATCCAGATCCTGAAGCCCGAAGATACCACCCAGTACACCGACACCGTGGGCAAGGACTGCCGGTTTGCCGCCGAGTGGATGAAAAATACCGGTCTGTTTGTGGGTGAAACGGTGGATGGACAGATCCGTTTCCAGCCGGAAAAGACCGTGAGCCGTGGGGAATTTCTCACCATGCTGGTAAAGACCCTGGACATCCCCATGGATGCCAAAACGGAGAAGACCGGCTTTACCGATGAGGTGCCCGACTGGCTGAAGCCCTACCTGGCGGCGGCGCTGCGGGCCGGTGTCACCGTGGGCTGGCCGGAGCAGGAGACCTTCGGCGCTGCCGAGGCCATCAGCGGTGCCCAGGCGGCGTTGCTGCTGCAGAACGGTCTTGGTCTGCCGGCGATGGATGTGAGCAACAAGGAAGAGGAAAGTGAACTGCCTGCCTGGGCGGAGGAGGCGCTGATGGCTACTGCCGCCGAGGGCATCCAGCTGGAAGCCGATGCCCAACTGACCCGTGGCGAGGCAGCAAAGATTCTCTATCAAGTGAGCAAAATGGCCGCTGACGGCGAACTGTACTAAACGAAAAAGCTTCGTCCCCCACCAGGGACGAAGCTTTTTCGTGTAAATGATTGTTTACATGACCTTCCCCCTGGGGGGGAAGGTGCCTCCAAAGGAGGCGGATGAGGGGTTTTACAGACTGCAAAACCCACTGTTTGACCCCTCATCAGTCAAAAATCAAAGATTTTTGCCAGCTATTTGTAGAGGTGCGCTTGCCCCCGGCAAGCGGCTATTATTGATTCGCTGCGCTCTGCAACACCCCAGGGAGAAGCCTTTGCGCCCTGCGGGCGCTGTCGCCCCAAAGGGGCGACACGGCGAGGGCATGCCCTCGCCCTACGAAGAAAAACGGTCATTTATCATTATAAAACAGCAGGGAAAACCAGGTGACCACATTCTCGCCGTACTGGAATGCCAGACCCATTTCGTCCAGCAATGACAAAATATTGATCCCGTGGCTCTCCACGCAAGGGTGCATCCGCCCCGGAAGGCGGCAGGGCAAACCGTCGGCAATGGCGCACCGCTCACACACGGCGCAGGCCTCGGTGGACAGCACATAGGGCCACACCCCCTGCTGGCGCATCAGATCCCGAACCTGGTTGGTGATCTGCTCATGTGCCGGACGTGTGGCGAGGGTCTCGACCATGTCAGAGATGTCCTGCACCTCGGTGATGGTGGCGATCATGAGGCATTTTTCGTAGCTGAAGCACTTTTTCATGCAGCTTTCCACCGTGCCCACACCCGGCGGACACGCCCAGGACTTGCCGTACATGGGGCACTCATGCTCGCAGATCCAGCGGATTCGTTCGGAAAATTCCAGCTCCCCAGGGGTGATGAATGCGTATGTATAGAGTGGGAGCTGGGCCAATTCCTGCTCCAAACGTTCCAGATCCATCATAAAAACTCCTCCAAAATGGCGTTACAGCCCTCTAAAATGTCATCCCAGGTCTGACGGAAATCCCCGGTGTACCAGGGATCAGCCACGTCCCTGGGGAGCAGCGGACGGATCTTGTCCGGGTCAGCGGGGAGCATCCGGGCAAGATAACGGGCGTTGCTGGCGTCCATGTAGTAGATCCGGTCGTAATGGTGAAAATCGGCGATAGTGACCTGCCGGGCAGTCTTGCCGGCGCAGGAAATGCCGTGTTTTTGCAGCTCCCGGCGGGCAGGGGGATACACCGGATTGCCAATCTCCTCCCAACTCACCGCCGCCGAAGCGATCTCAAACCGCTCCGCCGCCCCAGCCTTGGCAGCCAGATCCTTCAAAATAAACTCACCCATCGGGCTTCTGCAAATATTCCCGTGGCAGACGAACAGAATTTTCTTCATCATAAAATACCTCTATTAGGGCGATAAAACCCAACAGCTCCCATCCGACTGGATGGGAGCTGTTGGGTGGTGACCCGCCGGGGATTCGAACCCCGGACCCACTGCTTAAAAGGCAGTTGCTCTGCCAACTGAGCTAGCGGATCATTTGGCTGGGATGGCAGGATTTGAACCTACGAATGCCAGAGTCAAAGTCTGGTGCCTTACCGCTTGGCGACATCCCAATGTGCTGCGCCCCGCATCGGACACGCATGGCATTATAGCATATCTTCCGCAATTTTGCAATACTTTTTTTCTGTTTTACCCGTTTTCGACAGAATGTGTTGGAATTTTGCTGTTGTAAATGATTGTTTAGCGGCCTAACGGCGAAATATCGTAGGGGAGGGTCTTGACCCTCCCTTCGCCGAAGGCGCATTGCATAGCTGTGGCCCCTCCGGGGCGACAAGGGGGGGGCAAGGCCCTCCCCTCCGATATTTCGCCGTTAGGCCGCTAAACAATCATTTACAACAGCAAAATTCCAACACATTCTG
>JAZNRS010000067.1:0-13927 GCA_045590815.1 Faecousia sp. | reverse complement strand
AGAGCCGGTAGCGTTCTCCAGAGTCAGCACATCAGCAGCAGCGAAGTCAGCGGCATTCCAGTAGTACAGAGTCATGTTGCCCTTCACGGTTGCGCTGGGAGTGAAGTAGTAGTTGATGGAGAATGCGCCGCCCAGGGAGATAGAAGGCTTCTTAGTGGAGAAGCCGCCGTTGGAAGCCAGAGCACCATGCTTAGCAGCAGGAACACCTGCCACAGAGTGGACCATGTCAGCATTGTACTCCTCAACCAGAGCCTTCATCTCGTCGGTCAAAGAAGCATTGACCAGGGGATCGGTGTCTTCCAGGTAGGTCTGCGCTGCTGCGCCGTAGTTCAGGATGGCAACCAGCAGAGCCTTCATCTCGGTACCTGCGGAGCCGTTGATCTGGTTGTAGGCGTAGGTAGCAGGGCTGTACTGCACCTGCTTGCCGTAGGCGATGGTGCCGTCAGCCAGCTCAGCGTAGATGCAGAAGTAGATGGTGTCGCCCAGGTTCTGAGCGGGGATGCCGTCGGTGTTGACGCCATAGTAGCCGTTGCCGGCATTGTAGGTGGCACCGGGGTAAACATTCTCAGCAGTGGAGATATCCACGACACTGGGCTTGGAGGACCAAGTCAGCATGCCCATCTTTTCCAGCGGGATATCCTGGTCAATGGTGAAATAGATGTTCAGCTTGATGGTGTCTTCCAGCAGCAAAGTGGGAGTCTTCAACGTAATAGCAGGCCAATTGACCGTGGGATCCTCGGCACCGCAAACGGTGCAGATACCCTTATCAAAGCTATGACCGATGACCGCAGTCTCATCAGAAATGTAGCTATCACCGCAGATTGTGCAGGTATAGGTGGTGTATCCACTCTCCATGCAGGTAGGCTCCTTTACCACGGTCTGATAAGCATGTGGACAATTATAGTATACGTCATTGCGTAAGAGCACTAGCGCACCACCCAAGACAGGTGTGGGGTCCGTGCCGATGCTCTGACCCCATATCTCCCTCATTATTTCAAAATAATGTAAATCGGATCGTATCCTATAATATTGTAAAACATAATTTGCATTCTGTCAATCGCACTTGCCGATTTTTAGTCTGTTTATTTTTGTGCGACTTATCTGTAAAATAACAGAGTAAAGGAGGGTTGGAAAGTGAAAAACGAGTATCAAAGCTATTATCAGCAATTCGGGCTGAACGTTTTCTATTACCGCAAAAAGAAACGTCTTTCCCAGTCGCAGCTTGCGGAGCTTGTGGACATTCATCGGACCTATGTCAGCGCTATCGAGTTGGGAAAGGTCAGTGTTTCCTTTGACGTGCTGTTCAAGCTGGCTGAGGCTTTGGAGGTCACCCCCAACAAGCTCTTCGAATTCCGAGAATAAAAGCGTAAATGTCGCAACGGACATTTACGCTTTTTGTTTTACTTATCGGACATCATCACATCCCGCTGGTATTGGGCGATGCCCTTAGCGAGGATCTCCATGGCACGTTCCAGGTCTTCCTGGTTGAGGACGTAAGCGATACGCACCTCATTGATGCCCTTACCGGGAGTTTCGTAGAAGGGTGCGCCGGGGGCGAACATGACGGTATCACCATTATCGTCAAATTCCTTCAGCAGCCACTGCTGGAACTTATCCGAATCATCCACCGGCAGGCTGGCCATCACATAGAAGGCGCCCATGGGCTCCTCCACCACCACGCCGGGAATCTGCCGCAGACGGGACACCACCGTATCTCTGCGGCGGCGATACTCTGCCTTACACTTGCGGAAGAAGTCGTGATCCACATCATACAGCGCCGCTGCGCCCAGCTGGTCGATGGTCGCCACCGCCAAACGGGACTGGCAGAACTTCAGCAGCGCAGCCCGCAGCTCCTTGTTCCGGGTGACCACGCAGCCCACACGGGCACCGCAGGCGGAAAACCGCTTGGAAACCGAGTCGATAATGACCAAATTCTCATCAATATCCCGGAAGTGCGCCATGGTAGGCACACCGAACTTATCATCGTAGCAGAATTCCCGGTACACCTCGTCGCAGATCAAAAACAGATCGTGCTTCTTGGCGATATCGGCGATCATGCGCATTTCTTCCTGGTCCAGCACCACGCCGGTGGGGTTGCCGGGGTTGGTGATCATGATGGCACGGGTGTTTTTTGTAATCAAACTCTCGATCCACTCCCGCTTTGCATAGCGGTAGCCCTCCCAGGGATTGGTGGGCAGGGCACGGATGACGCCGCCGGCCGCATGGACAAAGGTGGTGTAGTTGGGATAGTAGGGCTCGGGGATGATCACCTCGGTGTAGGGGTCCAAAATGGACAGGCAGGTCAGCAGCAGCGCCTCGCTGCCGCCGGTGGTGATCAAAATGTCGTGGGGATCCAGCTCCACGCCCAGCTCCGCATAATACTTGCGGATCGCCTCGATCATCACGGGCATACCGGGAGATGCCTCATACTCCAGGGTCTTGGCATCGAACTTGCGGATCGCCTCATAGTACGCAGGAGGCGTAGGCAGATCCGGCTGACCGATATTCAAGTGGTAAATTTTCTTCCCCTGCTTTTCCGCCTCCACCGCAAAGGGGTGGAATTTCCGCATGGGTGAGGGTTCGCAGCGGTTGGCGTTGATGGAAATTTGCATGTTATACCTCCACCGGCATCATCGCCGGGATTTTTTTGATATTCTATGAGCAGGCGGCAGAATTCCGGACTCAGCGCCGCCATTGCGATCAGATTTGGTATGGCCATCAGGCCATTGACGATTTCGGAAAGAAGCCAAACCGTTTGGGTCTGAAGCACCGCCGCGATCACCACCGTGATCGCCTGCACCGCCGCAAACAGCTTCCAAGCCCTATTCCCGAATAAATATTGGGCACACCGGGCACCGTAAAGCCCCCAGCCCAAAACCGTTGCAAAAGCAAACAGGCACAGCTCCGCAGCGATCACGATCCGTGTCCAATCTCCCAGCACGGCAGCAAAGCCATCGCAGGTGAGGCTTACCCCGGGATCCATCCCGTAGTGCACCGACACATCGCTGACAAGGATCACCAACGCCGTCATGGTGCAGATCACAATGGTGTCCAAAAACACCTCGACGATCCCCATAAGCCCCTGCTCCACCGGGTGCTTCACCTGGGCACCGGCGTGAGCGATGCCAGCGGTTCCCATTCCGGCTTCGTTGGTAAATACCCCACGGGAAACACCGCAGCGCATGGTGCCCATAAACGAGCCCAACGCACCGCCGGTAACCGCCGCCGGGGAAAATGCCCCCTGGAAGATCCGGGCAAAAGCGCCGGGAATCGCCGGGTACCGAAGCACCAGGACGGTCAATCCCAAAGCCAGGTATCCAACAGCCGCAAAAGGCACCAGTTTTTCCGCCGTACTACCAATGCGCTTCGCGCCGCCCAAAAACAAGAGCAGCACCAGGATCCCCAGTACACAGCCCATGAGCAGATCTCTTTGTCGATTTGGCGCTACGGCAAATACCCCAAGGCAATCGTTGATGCCAGTGATCACCGCATTGATCTGGGTGGCATTACCAACCCCAAAGGCGGCTATGATGCCAAAAAAGCTGTACAACGCGCCCAGCCAAGCCCAGCGCCTACCCATTCCATGGCGAATGATGTACATGGGTCCGCCAAGAAATTCCTCCCCAGCCTTGACCCGATAGCGAACAGAAAGCACCGCTTCTGCCAGCTTGGTGACCATGCCCAGGATACCGGAGATCCACATCCAAAATATAGCTCCCGGACCGCCGATGGCCAGCGCACCTGCCACACCGGCAAGATTTCCGGTGCCTACGGTAGCCGCCAAGGCGGTGCACAGCGCCTGAAAGGGCGACACACCGCTATCTTCCTTTCTGCGGCGCAGTCGGTGACCAAAATCCCGGCAAGCCGCAGGAAATAACCGAATTTGCGCAAATCCGCTGCGCACGCTCAAGTAAAGTCCCACGCCCAAGATCATCACCAGCGCAGGAAGTCCCCACACCAGTGCGTACATCTTCTCCAAAATTTCGGTCATAGTGCCTCCCTATCATACCACTTTCAATGTCATCATGCAAGAGTAAACTTTTTGCACATCTGAAAAAACGCAAAAAAGCGACTCCTCTTCCGAGCAATGTCATTATGTTAAGAGAATATGTCATTCCGAGCCAGTGGGCACACTGGTGTGGGAATCCCCAAAATCTTAGGAGATTGCCACACCAGCCTGCGGGCTGGTTCGCAATGACAGCTAACTTAATGACGTTGCGCTTCCGAGGAATCGCTTTCGTTTTATTCCCAAGTAGCCCAAATTTCCGGGCAATAGCCCACCGTGGCCTGCTTTCCGTTGCGGACGATGGGGGTTTTCATCAAGGCAGGATCGTCGAAGACCTTATCCTCCTTCGCCCGGGTATCGTCCATATATTTCAGCAAGGTCACCTGGTCGGATTTACTGTCCCAGTTGATAAGATTATCGATGCCGCCAACGGCTCTCAGCACGCTGTCAAACTCCTTGCCGGACAGCCCAAACCGCAGCAGATCCACCGACTGGTACTTGACCCGGCGTTCTTTGAACCACCGCTCGGCCTTTTTCGTGTCAAAGCACTTGCTTTTACTAAAAATCTGTATATTCAATAGGTTACCTCCATCAGGCACAGTCCCTGGGGGATCATCAGCATACCGGCTTCCCCACGGGCAGCACCAAAAAGTGCCGGGACGCTGTCCGCATCCCGCTGACCCATGCCAACCTCCACCAGCGTCCCCACCAGGATACGCACCATGTTGTATAGAAATCCGTTGCCGGTCACATCAAAACGCAGCTCCTCTCCCACCCGGGTGATGGAGATGGCATCGATGCGGCGAACTGTGGACTTTTTCTTGGATTTTGCGGCACAAAATGCGGAAAAATCATGTTGTCCCAAAAGATATTCCGCCGCTTTTTCCATGGCTGCCACATCCAGCTTCTCATGGATCACTGCAACGAACCGCCGGTCGAAAACGCAAGGGACATCACTGTTCCAGACCCGGTAGCGGTAGGTTTTGGTTTTGGCATTGAGCCGTGCATGAAACCGCTCCGATGCCTCCCTGCAGGAATATATGCCGATATCCTCCGGTAAATACCTGCGAAGCTGCTGCAAAATTTCATCCGCCGGCATTTGACTGTGACAGTGAAAATTTGCAACCTGCCCCAAGGCATGGGCACCGGCATCGGTGCGTCCGCTGCCGGAAATCTCGATGGGCTCGCCCAAAATGCGGCTCAGCGTCTGCTCCAGCTTGCCTTGGATGGTGTTTTCCACACCGGCAAGCCTCTGCCAGCCCCGGTACCGGGTGCCATCATAGCAGATTTCCAGCCTCAGATTCCTCATATTCCTTCAATTCCTTTCTGGCCTCACGCTCGTTGTCCGCCGAGAAGAGGAACTTCCCCTCCTGGTCGTACACCTGCACATGACCATACACATAACGCATTGAAAACATTGCAATCACCTTTCTTTCTTTTGTGACTGCATTGTATCATGCTAATAGTCCGTTAAAACGTACCTTTAATGAATTTTTCCGCTTCTGCGAAAATTTCTTTTTTGTTCAGCTCATTGAATATCTCATGGCGGCATTCCGGGTACAGCTTCACATTTACCTGCCTCATGCCAACTTTTTTGAAGGCATGGGCGCTGCACTTCACACCTTTACCGTACAATCCCACCGGGTCTGCATCTCCGGATAAGAACAGCACCGGCAGGTCTTTGTTCATTTTCGACAGATTCTTCCGCCGCTCCATGTACAAAATGCCCTGCATCATATCCTTCATCAGTCCTGCAGTGGGCTTGAAATTGCACAGCGGATCCGTGGCAAATTCATTCGCCACCGCCTCATCCCGGCACACCCAGTCGTAGGCACTTTTGGGATTGGGAATGCGGCGGTTTCCGCTGCCAAAAGCCAGCTTCAAAATGATTGCGCTGGGCTTCCTGGCTGGACGCAGGCTCGCATAGGCGATTCCCGTCGCCATCAGCCACCTGGGATACCAGCCGGTACCGGAAAGGATCGCACCGGCGATACCGTTTTCCGGATAATCGCAAAGGATCTTGCGCACCATAAACGAGCCCATGGAATGCCCGATCAGAAAATACGGCACATCCGGGTATGCCTTCCGGGTCTGCAAAAGCAGCTCATAGGTGTCCCCCACCGCCGCAGACCATCCGCCGTCAAAATAGCCGTACAGTCCGCCGGGAGCAACAGACTTGCCATGCCCCATATGATCCTCTGCCACCACAAGGCAGCCCGATCCGTTCAAAAACCGGGCAAGCTCATCATAGCGCAGGGCATACTCCGTAATGCCATGGACGATCTGCACCACCGCCACCGGTTTTCCCTCAGGAAGCCAACGGCAGGCATGGATCTGTCCGCCTCCCCGGGAGGGGTAATAGAATTCCTCCATCACAGGACTTCGTAGCCGGCGTCCGCAATTGCCTGCTTCAGCGCAGCCACATCAGCGTTGCCGGTGACGGTCACATTCTTCGCCTGCAGGTCCACCACCGCATCGGTGGTACCGGAAACCGCTTTGCACACTTTCTCCACCATCGCCTTGCAATGGGGGCACATCATACCATTCACATAAATCACAGTTTCCATAGGGATCTCCTCCTTGATTTCTGTTTTCTTAAACCGAAACAGCCGCAGACGCAGAGCATTGCTCACCACGAACACCGAACTGATGCTCATGGCTGCAGCCCCAAGCATCGGGCTCAGCTGCCAGCCGAACACCGGGTACAGTGCACCGGCGGCGATGGGGATACAAAGGGCATTGTAGAAAAACGCCCAGAAAAGATTCTGCTTGATATTGCGCATAGTAGCTCTGCTCAAGGCAAACGCCTGGGCGACTCCGGACAACGCATCGGTCATCAGCACGATATCCGCCGAATCCATGGCAATATCCGTACCGGCACCAATGGCCATACCCACATCCGCCGTTACCAGCGCCGGAGCATCATTGATGCCATCACCCACCATCAGCACCCGCTTCCCCTGCTGCTGCAGCGCCTTTACCGCCCCGGCCTTATCTCCGGGAAGAACCTCAGCGATGACCTGGCGGATACCGGCGGCATCGGCAATTGCCTGGGCTGTATGCTTATTATCGCCGGTAAGCATCACCACGTCAAGCCCCAACTTCATCATATCCCCGACAGCTTCCGCAGAATCCTTTTTCAGCACATCCGCTGCGGCGACAACGCCCAAAAAGGTGTCCTCCCGGGCAAAATACAGAGGCGTTTTCCCTTCCGCTGCCAAAAGCGGATACTCCGGAACGTCGATACCCAATTCCTTCATCAACCGGGCATTTCCGCCGTAACAGCGCTTGCCATCCACCCTGGCAGCCACGCCCATACCGGGCAGGGTTTCAAATTCCTCCGCTTTGGGATAGGGCTTTTCGCCAATTTTCTGTAAAATTGCCTTGGCAAAGGGATGCTCCGAGGGTGCCTCCAACGCTGCGGCAACTTCCAGTAAATATTCCGGGTTTTCGGAAATAATATCCGTAACCGCCGGTTTTCCGGTGGTCAAAGTTCCGGTTTTATCCAAGACAACAGTATCGATATTATGCAGCCGCTCCAGCGCTGCCGCATTCTTAAACAGCACGCCCATACCGGCACCTCTGCCGGTACCCACCATGATCGCCACCGGTGTCGCCAGTCCCAACGCACAGGGGCAGGAGATCACCAGCACCGCAATGGCAGAGGTCAGAGAGAATTCCAGCCCCTTACCGGCAACCATCCAAATCCCAAAAACCACCGCCGCAATGGTCATGACCACTGGCACGAACACCCCGGCGATCTTATCCGCTAACCGGGCAATGGGGGCTTTGGAGCCGCCGGCATCCTCCACCATGCGGATGATTTGTGAAAGGGTGGTATCCTCCCCCACCTTTTCGGCACGGATCTCCAAATAGCCCTCGGTATTGATGGCAGCGGTAGCAACAGTATCACCCACGCCCTTTTCCACCGGAATGCTTTCGCCGGTAAGGGCGCTTTGATCCACAGCGCCACGTCCGCTGATGACAACGCCATCTACGGGAATACTCCCTCCGGAGCGGACGATGACCACATCGCCAACACGCACCTGCTCCACCGGGAGCTGCACTTCCTGCCCATCCCGGCGCACGGTCGCCAGCTTCGGGCGCAGATCCATCAGCTGACGGATGGCATCGCCGGTTTTGCCCTTGGCGCGGGTTTCCAGGAATTTGCCCAGGGTCACCAGGGTGACGATCATGGCGGCGGACTCGAAATACAGATCCCCCATATACCGCTCCACCTTCGCCCAATCCCCATGACCCATGGCGTACGACATCATAAACAGCGCCGCAACGCCATACACCAGCGCCGCACCGGAGCCAACGGCGATCAGCGAATCCATATTGGGACTGCGGTGCCACAGCGCCTTGAAGCCCCGGGTGTAGTAGCTGTGATTGATCAGCACCACCGGCAGCGTCAAAAACATCTGCAAAAGAGCTGCGGTGATGGCATTTTCCTTGCCATGGTACCATCCGGGCATAGGAAGCCCCACCATGTGACCCATGGTAAAGTACATCAGCACCGTCAAAATGGCGGCACTGCTGATGATGCGCAGCTTCATACTCTTCAAGTCGTCATTTTTCGGTGCGTCTTTTTTCTTTTTGCCGGACAAAGACGCACCGTAACCGGCATTTTTCACCGCCTGCTCGATGACGGCGACCTTACTTTCATCCGCTTCCACAGTCATGGAGCCTGCTAGCAGATTCACCTCCACCTGCTCCACCCCATCAATGGCAGAAGTCACCTTCTCCACCCGTGCCGAGCAGGCGGCGCAGGTCATGCCGGTGATATCAAACTTCAATTTCATAGCAAACCTCCGGAATATCAAGGCAGTTGACAACGTAGTATCTTTATGATACTATCATAACAGTTTGTGCCGAAAATGCAAGTATGCACTTTTAGGTATCATACTTCCCTTTTGGATACTAAGGAGGTATTCATGCAACATAACGAGCATTGCCCCGTGGAGGCCACACTGGATCTCATCGGCGGCAAGTATAAGGCGCTGATCCTTTGGCACCTGGCAGACGGGAAGCTCCGGTTTTCCCAGCTTCGCAATCAGATCAGCGGCGTCACCCCCAAGACGCTGACCCAGCAGCTGCGGGAGCTGGAGGCCAGCGCACTGATCCACCGGGAGGTTTTCCCCATCGTCCCTCCGAAGGTGGAATATTCGCTGACTGACCTGGGCAAAAGTCTGATGCCCCTTTTGGTCGCCATGCGTGACTGGGGCAGCACCTATCTGCGGACCCAGGCGCTGGAGCCCAACTGCTTTATGGTGGGCAGCGATCCCCTTCCCCATGCTAACTAAACCATACAGATCAGAAAGGAAATTGTTATGAAGATCAAAATTCTCTCCGACAGCACCTGCGACCTGTCCCCCGCTCTGGTGGAAGCCAATGATATTGTTATCGTCCCCCTGACCATCATCAAGGACGATCAGGAGTTTAAGGATACTGTCAACATCACCCCCGATGTGATTTTCGAGCACGTCGCCAACGGCGGCAATCTGTGCTCCACCTCCGCCAACAGCGTTGGCGAGTACGAGGAGTGGTTTGCCAAGTACGCCAATGACTACGACGGCATCATCCACATCAACATCGGCTCCGGCTTCTCCAGCTGCTATCAGAATGCCTGCATCGCCGCTGAGGATTTCCCCAATGTCCGTGTTGTGGACTCCATGAATCTATCCACCGGCCAGGGCCTTGTGGTTCTGGAGGCTGCCCGTCTTGCCAAGGAAGCTACCGACCTGGACGAGCTGGCAAATGCCATTCGTGAATTCACCACCCGTGTGGAAGCCAGCTTCCTGCTGAACCGTCTGGACTATATGGTCAAGGGCGGCCGTTGCTCCTCCGCCGCTGCGCTGGGTGCCAACCTGCTGAATCTGAAGCCCTGTATCGAGGTCAAGAACGGCAAGATGTCCGTGGTGAAGAAGTACCGTGGCAGCTATGACAAGTGCCTTGCCAGCTATGTGAAGGATCGTCTGGGCGACCGGGACGATCTGACCCGTGAGATCCTGTTCGTCACCTGCACCCCCGTGGATGACAAGTGCTACGGCGCTGTGATGCAGGCTGTGGAGCAGTGCCCCGCCTTTGGAACTGTGTACGAAACCAAGGCCGGCTGCACCGTTTCCTGCCACTGCGGTCCCGGCACCCTGGGTGTTCTGTTTGTCCGTAAGTAAATTACCAAGGAGGCGCAATCGCGCCTCCTTGATCTTTTGGGGGATGAAAATGGTAGTTTAGCGTAGCGCCGCAGGCGCAAAGGCTCCCCCCCCCGGGGGAAGCTGGCAAAAATCTTTGATTTTTGCCTGATGAGGGGTAACAAATGTAATTTACGGAACCACGTACCCCTCATCCGCCTCCTTTGGAGGCACCTTCTCCCCAGGGAGAAGGTTTTTACGCATTCATTTCCCTACCATAACTCTTGTAATTCTCACACTTTATGATATACTGGATGCAGAACATACAAAACGAGGGATCTTATGGACTACAACACCCTTCTTGATTTGGCAACCGACCTGGGCTACCATCTGGCGATGTCCGGTGCGGAAACCTTCCGTGTGGAGGACAGCATCAGCCGTGTGTTAAGCGCCTACGACATACAATCCGAGGTCTTCGCCATCCCCAATTGTCTGACCGTCAGCATCGAAACCCACGACGGACAGATCTTGACCCGGATGCGCCGCATCGGCTTCCACAGCAACGACCTGGAAAGTGTCGCCCGGTACTCCGATCTGAGCCGTGCCATCTGCGGCAAAAAGCCCAACCCCGCCGAAGCCATCCAATGGCTGGAAGAAACCCACAAACGCTGCCGCAAATACCCCATCTACCTGGAGCTGCTGGGGCATTTTCTTGGGGCATTCGGCTTTAGCATGGTCTTCGGCGGCAACCTGCTGGACGGACTGTTTGGCGGCATTTGCGGTCTGGTTATCGGCGTTATCAGCCTTTGCATGGGCAAATTCAAGGTCAATCAATTCTTCACCATCATCGCCGCCTCCTTCGCCATGGCCATCGTCGCCTATGCATCTGCCGCTTTGGGCGTGCCCATCAACCCGGATATGGTCAACATCGGCGCGCTAATGCTGCTGGTGCCGGGATTGCTGTTCACTAACGCCATGCGTGATATCATTTTCGGCGACACCAACTCCGGCACCAACCGGATCGTGCAGGTGATGCTCATCGCCGTGGCCATCGTGCTGGGCACCGCTGCGGCATGGAACGTCACCGCCGCCATTTGGGAGCCTCCCGTCAGCATCGCTGTGGAAAACGTGGGATTGGTATACGGCTGCATCGCCTGCTTGATCGGCTGCTTCGGTTTTGCCATCGTATTCAACATCCACGGCGTGAGCACCGTATTTTCCACCCTGGGCGGCATCCTCACATGGCTTGTATACGCCCTTGCCCTGGCGTGGGGCTGCGGCAGTCTGATGGCATTTTTGCTGGGCACACTGGTGGCAGCAGCCTATTCCGAAGCCATGGCACGGATCCGGAAATCCCCGGCTCTGCCCTATTTGGCGGTGGGAATCTTCCCCCTGCTCCCCGGTGCCGGTATCTACTACACCATGAATTACGCCGTGCAGGGCAACATGGATATGTTTATTTCCAAGGGTATGCACACCGCAGCGGAAGCCGGTGTCATGGCGGTGGCGATCCTGCTGGTATCCACCATCGTCCGGCTGATCAACCACCTCCTGGCAAAACGAAATTACAAACGGGTATGCTGAGCATACCCGTTTTCTTTTACAATTCATCAAAAATGTTCCCCAGGCTGTCATGAAACACCAGATCCGCCCGGTGGTCATAGGGCGTAGCATCCCGGTTGATGAGTACCAGCCGATCCCCCTGGTAATAGTTGATCAACCCCGCCGCAGGATACACCGTCAGGCTGGTGCCTGCCACAATGAGCATATCCGCATCCATAATGGCGCTGATGGCACCGTTGACCGTCCGGTCATTCAGCCCCTCCTCGTACAGCACCACATCCGGGCGCACGATCCCACCGCAGTCGCACCGGGGAACGCCCTCCGTATCCCGAATAAACTCCAGGGGATACTTCCGACCGCAACGGATGCAGTAATTGCGCTGCAGAGAACCGTGCAGCTCGAAAATCCTCTGAGAGCCGGCCTTTTGATGCAGACCATCAATATTTTGGGTCACCACGGCACTGAGCCGTCCCTCCCGCTCCCATCGGGCAAGAACATGATGCGTCACATTCGGTTCATACCCCAGGGGCATCATCTTCTCCCGAAAAAATCGGTAGAAATACGCAGGATCTTTCTCAAAAAAGCTGTGAGAAATAATCTTATCCGGGGGATATTCAAACTTTTGGTGGTACAGCCCGTCCACACCCCGAAAGTCCGGAATGCCGCTTTCTGTGCTTACACCAGCACCGCCAAAGAACACGATCCGACTGCTTTCTTCTACCCATTGTTTCAAAATTTCCAATTGTTCCATCATTCTCGCCTCCTGTTCCTATCATATCGCCATCCTCATAAAAAAGCAACACCCATCTTCACAGATGGGTGTTATCTTCATCTTCCATTTCCTTCAGGAGTTTCTTATCCTGTTTGGAGGTCAGATCCAGCTTTTCATACATATCCGGGCGGCGTGCCTTAGTACGGCGCAGCGCCTGCTTTCTACGCCACTGGCGCACCTTTTCGTGATTTCCGGAGGTGAGGATCTCCGGGATCGCCCGACCGTGCCACACCGCAGGACGGGTGTACTGGGGATATTCCAGCAAGCCATTGAAATGGCTCTCATCCTCAAAGCATTCCGGGTCTGCCAGCACGCCGGGGACCATGCGGCACACCGCATCCGTCACCGCCATGGCAGCAATCTCGCCGCCGGTGAGCACAAAGTCACCAAGGCTGAGCTCCTCATCCACGCACTCGTCGATAAAGCGCTGGTCGATACCCTCATAATGACCGCAAACCAGCACCAGATTCTCCATCTTGCTTAGACGGATGGCATCTGCCTGCTTGAAGGTATGACCGCAGGGGGACAGATAAATGGTATGCACCGGACCGGCAGCCTCGTCGCACACCGCTTCCCAGCAGCGGTACAGCGGATCGGCAGTCATCACCGCACCGCGTCCACCGCCCTAGGGGTAATCGTCCACCTGGTTCTGCTTGTTAGCGGTATAATCCCGAATTTGGTGGGTTTCGATGCGAATGAAGCCTCGCTCCTGGGCTCTGCCCAGGATGCTTTCCGACAGCACATCTCCCAAGGTTTCCGGAAAGAGGGTCAGAATGTCAACTCTCATCGGTACGCATCCCCTCGATCAGCTTCACTTCCATGCGATTGCCATCCACATCGGTGAGGAGGATGTATTCTTTCACCGCCGGGATCATGTATTCGTGCTCGCCCTTGACTACATACACGCTGTTGCCCGGGTAAGACAGCACGTCCTTGATCTTGCCGATGGAGGCTCCCTCGCAGAACACCTCCACGCCGATCAGCTCAGCGGCGAAGATCACCTCATCATCGATATCCTCCCGGTACAGCTCCAGGGTCTTGCCACGCATCAGCTGCGCCGCTTCCATGGTATCGATACCTGACAGCTTCACCAGATTGCAGGTCTTCTGCACACGGCACTCTTCGATGGTATATTCTTTTCCGTCAATGCGGCAACGTTCAAAATCGCAAAGGTCCTCAGGACCATCCAACCAGGGCAGCACCTTGACCTCGCCCTTGACCCCATGGGTGGTGACGATCTCACCGGCTTCAACAAATTGGAGTTTCATAGTTTTTCCTCCTTATAGTAAGGTAAATGATTGTTTAGCAAAGTAACGCACACGCCCTTGCCCCCCGCATTTATGAGGGGGGTGGCCGAAGCGCAAGCGAGGCCGGGGGGAGCAAAAAAAGGATTTTCCCGAACTCCCCCAGTCAAAAATCAAAGATTTTTGCCAGCCCCCTCTTAAAAGCGGG
>JAZNRS010000066.1:0-6261 GCA_045590815.1 Faecousia sp. | reverse complement strand
CCTGAGCTGTGGCGGCGTGCTGACCCTGCTGACCCTGCGCAAGAAGAAAATGTTCTAAATAACGCAACATCCCCCGGAGGCTAACCTCCGGGGGATGACAGACTGTCAAAAAACCTGTCATTGCGAACCAGTGACCGATGTCACTAGTGTGGCAATCCCCTAAATAGGAGTGAAATGCTAGTTTTTTGACTAAAAAAGTTCGAAAAACTCGGGGATTCCCACGCCAGTGTGCGCACTGGCTCGGAATGACACTGCTTTTTTGACACGCTCACATCCCGGTTGCCCAATGGGCAACCGGGATCCTTTTATCCGTTGAAATATGTGTCTGCATAGTAGCCGTACACGGCGGTGGCACGGGCGAGGGGTCCCAAGGTGCCCTCGTCGCCGGAGGCATTGGAGGCACAGTAGGCGCCGATGCTGTAGGCCAGCACGCCGGTGGAATGCATCTGTCCTTGCAGGTCATCGTATACGCCTGCCACATACACCGGACGATTCAGCTCCTTGGCAGGGATATTGGTCAGAGAGCCGCCGAATATGCCGTCCTCGCAGGTCATGTCGATGATGCCGGCGGCGTTGCTGGCGGACAAGGTCACGCCGGAATCCACCACATCCGCTGTCCAGTAATACAGCTGCATTTGCTCCGCTGTATCGGTGGGAACAAAGTAGAAATTCAGCAGGAAGATGCCGTCGCAGGTGACGGTGGGATAACGTTTGGAGAAATCTCCTTGGTAGACGTATGCACCCTGCTGCGCCGCACCCACGGGGGTCAGGGCGCTGACCATATCCGACTGATAGGGCTGGACCCGGATCTGATCCTGCAGCGCCAGGTCGGCATTCATCAGTGTATCGGTGCGGTAGTCGAAGTAGGACTGGGCTTCTGCGCCGTAGTTGAGCATGGCGACCACCAGATCCTTCAGTCCATCGTCGCCGTCACCGGCCAGGACACCCAGGGCATAGTCCTTGGGGCTGTAGCTTTTCACATCGCTGTACAGATAGCTGCCGTCGGAAAGCCGCACATACACCGCAAACCATAGGGTATCGCCCAGATTTTTGGCGGCGATCCGTGGCGTGCGGACACTGTAATAGCCGTTGTCGTTGAGCACGGCACCGGGCACCGTTTCCGTTGCCTGGTCCATGGACTGCCCATCGGAATCAAACAGCAGCAAGCCCATATCCGCCGGGTCGGCATCGGGCAGATCCGTAATTTCAAAATATACGTTGATGAAGATCTCATCCTCCATAGACAGGGTGGGATACTTCATGGTAATGGAGGGGTTCAGCTCCGGCTCCGGCTCGGGTTCCGGTTCCGGTTCGGATATCGCTGCCGGTATCCAGCCCATTTTCCAGTAGCCGGACCCGGTCACCGGATAGATGATCTGCTTTGCGCCGGTGACGGCATCCACCGCAAGACACACATCCCCCTGGTCCACACCGCCGATCTTCTCGGAAAGGTCGGAACGGGCGTAAGCGCTGCTGCCTGCGTCGGCAGTCCAGCCTTGGGGGTCGGCATTGGCGGCGAAGCAGCTCCAGGGCATATACGCCTCCGCATACCCGTCCGCCTCCACCGAGGAGGGGTAGGATACATAGCACCACCCATCGGCATAGATCTTCTTAATGATGCAAAGATCTGTGGAGCCGGTGATATAGCGGTTGGAAAGGAGATTGCCGTTCTCGTCATAGACGCCGATATTCCCCGTTTCGATGGGGTAGGCGTGAATGGGCAGAAAATCCTCGTATGCCGTATCCAGAGGACGGGTCGCCGGGTCGGGGATCTCTACGTCCAGGCTGTCGGTGTAGCTGGTCAGCTTGTTGACCAGGGCGGATGCGGTGTGATTGTTGTCGCCGCCGTAGATCTTTTGCAGCTGAGTCTTGTAATTCTTCCGGTCCACGATGACCAGACCCTTATCCACACCGGTGGTGCACTTCGTCCAGGAGCCGCTGGAGTAGGGGGTGGTGATGATGGCGTTGGAAATACCCAGGACGGCTTTGGTGAATTGGTTGTATTCGCTCCAGGTGTTGTTGGTCAGCCCCACCAGGAAGCAGCCGGTGGAGCTGTAGGAGGAGGAACTGATGCCGTTGGTGGGAGCGCTGTTGAAGTTGCTCCGGGCGTGGATGTTGATGGCGGAGGAGGTGCTGGTGTAGCTGGAGGAGGAAGTGCACCGCATCACCGGTGCTGAGCCGCTGTTGTCCGCGATGCGCAGGGAGGCGTACCGGCTCAGATGGTTGGTGGAAATGATGTTGTACACGCCGTCCAGCACCGTGGGCACCGCAGAGCCCTCGTTCAGACTCACGTTCCGGGGATTGTCCGGGATGGTGGAGCAATTTTCCGATTCGTAAACGATCTTCGGCACGCCGTTGACCTCCTGGACCACTGCGCAGTAGGCGGAAAGGTGGTAGCGGGTGTAGTCGCTGTAGGTGGCGCTGTCCATATTGTCGCTGCAGCCGTCAAAGAAAAAGACCACACTGCTGCCGTTTTGCAGGTTTCGGGCCACCCGATAATTGTCCGTGTCGGACAAAATGTGGTACTTCATCATGGTGTTGACGTAGTTTGCCCGTGTGGCATTGGAAAGGATCGTAGACTTCAGGTTTACCAGGTCGCTTTCGTCGTAATATGCGGCTGCCGATACGGGCCGCGGCAGCAGAGGCAGCACAAGAAGCACTGCCAGCAAAAGACAGATCCATTTATTACATTTTCGCATCCGGGCGTCCTCCTTTTAGGTGCAAATGTCGCTGCGTTATGTACAAAAACAGTATACCATAAGGGAAAACCCATGTCAATCATGCCCTCAGCAGGTGACCTTGGCGCTATTTTTCCGGAGCAGGCGGGCAGGCAGATACATCACCATGATCACGATGGGCAAAAGGATCGGGAAGCCCCAAAGGTGGGAGCCCAGGAGCTTTTCAAACAGCTCCAGGGGATTGCCGGTGTCGGGGCGCATCAAAAACATGAAATTGGTGTCCCAAAGCAGATTCAAAAAGTATACCGGGATCGCCATCGCCACCAGCAGCGCCGTCCCCTTGAGGGCGGCTTTCAGATCGGTGTACACCTGACCGGTGGTCACCAGCAGCATGGGATACAGCACCAGCAAAATATGGATGGTGAAGCTGTGGAGGTGGAAGAAATTCCATACCGGCGTTTCCGTCCAGTTGGGGAACAGCAGCGCCAGCGCCGCACCGGGAATGGCGTAAAAATACAGGAAGCTGCGCACCACCTTGGTCTGCTTGATCACGTCGAAGGCGATGAGTAGAATGTTGATGCCGCACAGATGGAAGGGCAGATATCCCCAGGAGAACTCCCCCAGCAGGATCAGCACCAGATTTTTTATCATTTCCTGGGCAAAGATGTAGCTGCCCAGCACCGTCAGCATGATTTTTCGGCGACGCTCCGGGAGCTTGCGGTAAAGGATGCAGGTGGCTGTGCAGAAGATCAGCCCTGCCAAAAGCCATAGAATGTGGGTCAGCCCAAAGGTCTGAAACCCCACCCCCTCGGGCAGATTATCATTGGTTACAAAAAACATCGTGATCACCTCGTGGATACTATACTACATTCCAACAAAATTTGCACGCAAAATTTTCATCTGCTAAATGATTGTTTATAAGCCTTCCCCCTGGGGGGGGGAGGTGCCTCCGAAGGAGGCGGATGAGGGGTTTTACAGACTGCAAAACCCACTGCTTGACCCCTCATCAGTCAAAAATCAAAGATTTTTGCCAGCTATTTGTAGAGGTGCGCTTGCCCCCGGCAAGCGACTATTTTGATTCGCTGCGCTCTGCAACACCCCAGGGAGAAGCCTTTGCGCCCTACGGGCGCTGTCGCGCCTACGGGGCGACACGGCGGGGTCATGACCCCGCCCTACGAAAGAATAGTCCTATAATTTACATCACCAATATCAAAAGGGAGGCTTTCGCCTCCCTTTTATCTTTACGCACGCAATAATACAAGGGTGCAAGGATAACGGTTGCTCCAAAGGCTCCCTTGTGCAAAGGTAGCTGTCAGCGAAGCTGACTGAGGGATTGCAGCCTCCCTTGTGCAAAGGGAGGCTTTGGTGCATTCCGCACTTGAAAGAGAAAAATAAACCAACAGCACCGGCTTGGTCAATTCCAGTTCGACTGCAGGTGCTGTTGTTTTACACATGGCATTGTCCTGGGTGCATTTTAAGGTGGAACAATGCCGACCGTTGCAGTACCGCACCAGAGTTCAGCTTTCGCCTAGCTCCTCTTTCCCCAGATGAAACACTCTGCAATCGGCGACGAGTATAATACGCATCGCAAATAAAATAGCATAGTATACACAAAGTGTCAAGGTTAGTAAAATAAAACGGACGATACTACGAAATTGTATCATAGTTTCGTCCGTTTATGGTACGGGCGACAGGACTTGAACCTGCACGGAAATCCATTGGAACCTAAGGGTGATGTTACCTTAGTGAAGGTTTTTTGTTGTTCGTTATTTTATCATTTCCCGAGTTCGCATATGTGGACTACCTGCAATATCCAGGAAGTATTCCAGATTATGAACCGGCTTTTGCTGTCTTGTTCCTCTTGCAATATAGTTTATAAACACTCGTTCACTTTCTGTGTACTCATCCATAGAAAAGGCTTTGTCCCAATAAAGATTATCAACCCTGGCTATAGTTTTTGCAATATGAATGGGGCAGTGGACATAAACTGAGCTAATTTGTTGTGCCAGTTTCATTTTCCAGTCCGGCATCGATTCCAGGACAGCATTTATATTGGGTTGAGCAAAAAATACATCCTTGCATTTTCTCAACTCTTCGAAATCTTCTGTGGTAGTATTTAACAGCAGTCTTTCCGGAATACACAAACCCGCAGCAAATTGAGAAAGCCGTTTCTTCGCAAATCCTTTGGTTTTTGCCCTATAAACAACACCGTATGTAACACCTAACAGAACGGCAATATCTACCATACTAATTCCGTATATATGCTTGATGGCATCAAAAATACTGATTGCTATAGGTTTTCCAGACTCGACATCATCAGCATATTGGGAGAACTCATGATAAGAAATCCGACAGTCATTGTGTGCATCTCTAAGAAAACGAGGAGCTGTTGTTGTCTGATTCACATAGTATTCTAAGCTAGCGCCCCAACTATTGCAGCATTTCGTATCATCAGTTATTGTTTCCCCGTACTGATAGACATTACCATCTCCTGCGCAGGTTCCACCAAAATTAAATTCGCAGTTACTACACTGTTTATTCATCTTCATCTCTCCTTAATGCGGTTTTTCTATGATATGGGCAAAGTGCAACCAAAACGGCTGCTTTTTTAATTCGCAACCAAATTAGGTTGCACTCACTTGGCTGATTGACGTTAATGGAAGAATAAGTATACAAGCTATATGAAATCAATATTTTATCTGTGAATATACATCCGGGTCATATCGGGTTCGCCGTCGCCCTGAACCATGCACAGGAACTCCCAGCCGTACCGCTCATAAAAGCCGGTATGGTCGGTAACCAGATAGGCATGGGAAAAGCCCTTGGTTCGCAGATCTTCCACGGCCATATTCAACAGTTTCCCGGCGATGCCCTGACAGCGGTGGCTCTCCTCCGTATACACGGCACAAACATTGGGGGTCAGATCGGGTCTGTCATGGAAGTCGTTTTCAATGACACCCAGTCCACCGACGATTCCTTCACCATCCATGCACAGAAACCACCCCAATTCGGTTTGCTTATTCAGATAGGCTTCCATGCATTCCAAGTAGGCCTCCTTGGGAACGCCCCATTTGCTATGAAACCATTCTGCCGCTTTATTCATCAGCTCCGGTTTTTCTCTTAAATTGATGTAGTGGAATTCTTTCATCAAAAACGCCCTCCTTTTGGATTTCCTCTATGCTATCACAAAAAATCGGTTTTTGCTATCCCCAACTTTTTTTGAAGGATCCATTTCCGTGACAAAAATTTTTCAGAAAAAACTTTGCGATTGCAAATACTGTCAATTTGTCGTATATTGTAGAATGGAATCACGAAAAAGGAGGATCTGGGTTTTGATTCGTTATGTAATGGTTGCATAAGCGCAGGCTATGCAAGGAAAAGTAAATACTGATTTTGTATAGCCGTTGCGCTTCCTGAGAAGCAAATTCATTAAGGAGGCAACCGTGAGCTATATAAAAGCAGAAGAAATCCTGCCGGAGGAACTGATTCGTCAGATTCAGGAATACGCCGATGGTGTGTGCATCTACATCCCCCGCAAGCCGGGTACACGGCACGCCTGGGGACAAAAAACGGGCTACAAAAC
>JAZNRS010000065.1:0-9147 GCA_045590815.1 Faecousia sp. | reverse complement strand
ACCCCTTGGCCCCCGCTTTTAAGAGGGGGCTGGCAAAAATCTTTGATTTTTGACTGGGGGAGTTCGGGAAAATCCTATTTTTACTCCCCCCGGCCTCGCTTGCGCTTCGGCCACCCCCCCTCATAAATGTGGGGGGCAAGAGCAGGTGCGTTGCTAACCTAAACAATCATTTACCGCAGGATATCCCACATCCCCGGGGCGTGATGCCCCGGGGATGTTACTATACATTATAATATTAGAACTCGCACTTCTTGGCGATGTACTCCTTCAGCTCAGCAATAGGAATACGAACCTGCTCCATGGTATCACGGTCACGGACGGTAACGCAGTTATCGGCCGGAGTATTCTCGTCGCCCACGGTCTGAAAGTCCACGGTGATGCACAGAGGCGTGCCGATCTCGTCCTCACGGCGGTAGCGCTTGCCGATAGAGCCGGCATCGTCGAAGTCCACCATGAAGTCCTTCTTCAGCATCTTGTAGATCTCCTCAGCCTTGGGGGACAGCTTCTTGCTCAGGGGCAGAACGGCTGCCTTGAAGGGAGCAAGGAAGGGATGCAGACGCAGGACGGTACGCACATCGTCATTACCCTTCTTATCCTGACCCACGACCTCCTCGTCGTAAGCCTCGCACAGGAAGGCCAGTGCCACACGGTCACAGCCCAGAGAAGGCTCGATGACGTAGGGGATGTAATGCTCGTTCTTCTCCTGATCGTAGTACTCCAGGCTCTTGCCGGAGGCCTCCTGGTGGCGGCCCAGGTCGTAGTTGGTACGGTCGGCGATGCCCCACAGCTCGCCCCAGCCGGAGCCAAAGGGGAACTGGAACTCGATATCGGTGGTGGCACGGGAGTAGAAGGCCAGCTCCGCAGGATCATGGTCACGCAGGCGCAGAGAATCCTTCTTGATGCCCAGGCTGGTCAGCCAATTGACGCAGAAATCCTTCCAGTAGGCGAACCACTCCAGGTCGGTACCGGGCTGGCAGAAGAATTCGCACTCCATCTGCTCGAACTCACGGGTGCGGAAGGTGAAGTTGCCGGGGGTGATCTCGTTGCGGAATGCCTTACCCACCTGGCAGACGCCGAAGGGCAGCTTCTTACGGGTGGTGCGCTGGATGTTGGCGAAGTTGACGAAGATGCCCTGGGCGGTTTCCGGACGCAGATAAGCGATGGAGGAGGAATCCTCGGTAACGCCGATCTTGGTCTGGAACATCAGGTTGAAGTTGCGGATAGAGGTGAAGTGATGCTTGCCGCAGTTGGGGCAGACCACGTCCTCATGGTCGGCGATGAAGTCGTTCATCTCGTCGGTGTTCATGGCGTCCACGTTCACCAGCTTGCCGGATTCGGAAGCGGCGATGAGCTGGTCGGCACGCTGACGGGAGCCGCAGCCCTTGCAGTCCACCAGAGGATCGGAGAAGCTGCCAACGTGACCGGTGGTCACCCAGGTGGTGGGGTTCATGATGATGGCGGCATCCAGACCCACATTATACTCAGACTCCTGGACGAACTTCTTCAGCCAAGCCTTCTTGACGTTGTTCTTGAACTCCACGCCCAGAGGGCCGTAGTCCCAGGAGTTGGCCAGACCGCCGTAAATTTCGGAGCCGGCGTAGACATAGCCTCTGTTTTTGCAGAGGTTTACGATCATATCCAAAGTCTTTTCGCTGTTTTTCATTGTATATCCTCCAAAACGGGATTATTTTCCTACCCATTATACATAATAAACAGAATGAAATCAAGTGTTTTGTTGAATAAGTCTAAAGTGGTAAATGATTGTTTAGCGGAGTAACGCACACGCCCTTGCCCCCCGCATTTATGAGGGGGGTGGCCGAAGCATAAGCGAGGCCGGGGGGAGTAAAAATAGGATTTTCCCGAACTCCCCCAGTCAAAAATCAAAGATTTTTGCCAGCCCCCTCTTAAAAGCGGGGGCCAAGGAGTGCGGTGCTTTAATCACATAAACAATCATTTACCGCAACAAATAACGCAAGGGAGGGTCAAGACCCTCCCCTACGATTCCATTTTTATGCTTCCTCCGACACGTTCTCCGGGCCCAGGTCCGCGGCCATCATCTGGAATATCCGCTCGGCAATTTCCGTGGTGGGAATGCCGGTGATCTCCTCCACGGGAATGGTCGCAAGGACGGTCATTTCCACAAAGGAGGGCTTGAACTTGGGCAGATTGTCGATAACGTGATTGGTATTCTTCAACGTACAAACCACAATGGGCACCTGGGCCTTCTGGGCGATCTTGAACACGCCGGGACGGAAGCGGTGGAGCTTCCGGTCGTCGGAGATCTTACCCTCCGGGAACACGCCGATGGAGGCCTTGTCCTCCTTGAGCATCTTGATGCACCGCAGGATGGTCTTCAGCGCCTCCCGGTCATTTTCCCGGTTCACCAGAGAGCACTGGAGCTTGTTCAGGATCGGACCGATGACAAACATATGCTTCGCTTCTTTTTTGGCGATGAAGCCCACTTCCCGACCCTCAAAGCAATTGAGCAGAAGCAGCGGATCGGAATTGTTCACATGGTTGCACACCAGCAGGAAGCGACCCTCGGCAGGCACCTTTTCCATGCCGGACTTTTTGATGTGTATCTGCAGGATGGGCAGCACGGAGTCCAGTAAAAGCTCCACCATGCGGCGGTAAAAGGGGGATTCTCCCTCCGGTTCCTTGTCCACGTCCACCACGGCGCAGGCGATCATCAGCACGCCGAAGGTGATCAGAATCAGCGCCGACAGAACGCCCAACGCCACCAGCGGCAGCATCCAAAACCAGCGCCAGCTTTCAAAGGCATCGGTGAGCAGGCAGATCACCGCAGACGCAGCAATAGACACCACGCCATATAAGCGAATTAACATTTGTAATCCTCCTCTTGGATAGGTAAATGCTCGTTTAGCGGCGCAAGCGCCATCGTAGGGCGGGGCCATGACCCCCCCGCAACATAATGGGATTGAGCAGAAAAAAATGTTGCGTAAGCCTACATTTCACGCCGATTTAACAAAGCAATTGTCCAACATGGTCGGCGGGGTCATGACCCCGCCCTACGAAGACAAATAATCATTTATCTTATTCGACATTCTTTTTCCATTATAACGCAAAGTTGCAAGAGAAACAAGTAGTTTTTTTCTTCGGGAGGGTAGAAATTCCGCCGATACGGTGGTATAATACAGTATTATCTATTTGGAAAGGATCTGTGCCGATGGCCGAGCAAGCCCCATGGCTTCGTTTTTACGGCAACACCCCCGCATCTGTGCAATATCCCAACAAGACCATGTACGCCCTCCTGGCGCAAACCGCCCAGGACGTTCCGGCGCATATCGCCTATGATTTTCTGGGGAAAAAGCTCACCTATCGGGCTTTCCTGCAGAATATCCGGGCTGCCGCCCGGGGGATGTACCGCCTGGGCATCCGCAAGGGCGACCGGGTGACCATCTGTATGCCCAACACGCCCCAGGCGCTGGAATGCTTTTATGCGCTGAACTATTTGGGGGCGATCCCAAACATGATCCACCCCCTCTCCGCACCCCAGGAGATCGCCTTTTACCTGAACGTTTCCCACTCCAAGGCTATTTTGACTTTGGATCAGTTTTATGAAAAAATCGCCGGAATTCTTCCGAAAAATTGCGATATTTGGGTCGCAAAAATCGGGGATGCCCTTCCTTTCCCGAAAAATCTTCTGTATCCGCTGATCCGGCGGCATCCTCTGCCAAAGGGCTGCACCCTTTGGCGCAGCATCGTAAACTGTGACTCCGGGCTTCTGCCGGAGCCGGTGGGCGATGCCGATGACTGCGCTGTGATCCTCTACTCCGGCGGCACCACCGGCGCTACCAAGGGCATCTGCCTTTCCAACCGGAATTTCAACGCCCTGGCGTTACAGACCATCGCCGCCTCCGGCTTCGGAAGCGTCAACGGCATGAAAATGCTGTCGGTGATGCCCATTTTCCACGGCTTCGGTCTGGGCATCGGCATCCACACCGCCCTCATCGGCGGCGCCCGGTGCATTCTGGTGCCCCAATTCAGCATCAAGACCTACGCCGACATTCTAGTGAAGGAAAAGCCGGAGCTGATTCCCGGCGTGCCTACACTATTCGAGGCACTCTTACGGGCGGACAAGCTGAAAAATGCGGATTTAAGCTTCTTAAAGGGCATCTTCTGCGGCGGCGACAGTCTGACTCCGGAGCTGAAAAAGAAGGTGGACACCTTCCTCCATGCCCACGGCTGCACCGAGCAGATCCGGGAAGGCTACGGCACCACCGAGTGCGTCACCGCCTCCTGCCTGACCCCCAAGGATTACGCCCGGGAGGGCTCCATTGGTATCCCGTTCCCGGATGTGTTCTATAAAATTGTTGCCACCGGCACGGAAAATACCGTGGCGGCAGGCACCGAGGGAGAAATCTGCGTAGCAGGCCCCACGGTGATGCTGGGCTATCTGGACGACCCGGAAGAAACCGGCAAGATCCTCCGCAGGCACGATGACGGCAGGCTTTGGCTTCACACCGGCGACCTGGGTCACATGGACGAAGATGGCTTCGTCTACTTCCACTCCCGGCTGAAGCGGCTGATCGTCACCTCCGGCTACAACGTCTACCCCACCCAGCTGGAAAACATCATCGACCGCCACGAAAAGGTGCTGCTTTCCTGCGTCATCGGCGTACCCGACCCCTACCGGGTGCAGCGGGTGAAGGCATTCGTCGTGCCCAAACCGGGCATCGAGCCGGACGAAGATCTTCGCCGGGAGCTGCTGGAATATTGCTCCGAGCGCATCGCCAAATACGCCATGCCCCGGGAGCTGGAATTTCGCAGCGAGCTTCCCAAGACCCTGGTGGGCAAGGTGGCTTACCGGGTGCTGGAGGAGGAAAATCCATGAAAAATCAGCGAATTTGGGAGCTGGATGCCTTCCGTGGGCTGTGCGTGCTGGGCATGGTGGTCGTCCACTTTGTTTTTGATCTGACGGAAATGTTCCGCATCCTCCGATGGGATTACCCGGCGTGGTTTGCGTTTGTGATGCTTTGGGGCGGCGTGCTGTTTTTGCTGCTGTCGGGCATCTGCGTCACCCTGGGAAGCCATCCCATCCGCCGGGGACTGATCGTACTGGGCTGCGGTCTGGTGGTCAGCGCCGTGACGGTGGTGCTGTGGAAATTTTTCGATTTTCACCCCTCCATCATCATTTATTTCGGCGTGCTCCACTGCCTTGGCTGCTGCATGATCCTGTGGCCGGTGTTTCGGAAGTTGCCCTTTTGGGCGTTGCTGACCCTGGGACTGGGGTTGGTGATCGCAGGCCTTGTGATTGCCAAAATCGATGCGCCCATGGACTGGATGGTGATCCTGGGCTTCCGGCTGGAGGCGTCTTGGTCATCGGATTATTTCCCACTGGTGCAGAATCTGGGCTTCTTTTTGATGGGCGCAGGGCTCGGAAAGCTTCTGTACCGAAACAAACGATCCCTGCTGCCAAAGGTCGATTCTTCTTTCTTTTTGCTGCGGTTTTTGCAATTTTGCGGCCGCCATTCTCTTTGGATCTATATGCTGCATCAGCCGGTGCTGGCAGGTTTCTGCCTGCTGCTGACGTTGCTGTAATTTGGAGGTATTACCATGAAAAAGTTTATTAACCCCACTCTTTTGACTGTGATCGTACCGATTTTGGGCGTGATCGGTTTCCTGCTTCGGCTGTGGACCATCGGCTCCGGTCCCGATGCGGACGGGCTGTATCCTGCCCAGACCCTGGCATGGGTGGTGCTGATCGTGTTCAGCGTGCTGTCCGCCGCCGTGATCCTGCTGGGCAGTCTGAATCTGAAAAAGACCGGCGACTACGCCCACAGCTACCCCAAGTCCATCCTCGGTGCCATCGGCTGTATGCTGGCGGCTGTGGGTATCTTCATCTGCGCCTACCAGGCATTGGCTGTCGTCGGCAACAGACTTGACCAGATCACCGTGATCCTGGGCTTCGTGGCTGCCGTGTGCATGCTGGCGACGGCTTACTTCCGGTTCGCCGGCAAGAAATGCCCCTTCCTGCTCCATACCGTCGTGGCGGTTTATCTGGCCATCCGGGCGTTCAGCCACTGCCGGATGTGGAGCAATGAGCCGCAGATCGGCATTTTCTTCTTCAGCTTCCTGGCCTCTTTGGCTGTGATGCTGGCGATGTATCAGAGAGCGACCTTTGATGTGGATCTGGGCAAGCGCTCCAAGAGTCTGTTCTGGAGTCTGCTGAGCGTGTATCTGTGCCTGGTGGCGCTGCCCGGGGAGCAGGAGATGCTGTTCTATGGCGGCATGGCTATTTGGGCTATGACCAATCTGTGCAACCTGAACCCCGTGCCCAGAATGCCTGCTGTAGAAGCCCAGCCGGAGGTTACGGAATAAGTTTTGATGTCATTGCGAGGCCCGCAGGGCCGTGGCAATCCCCCATGGCGATGCAGAAAAACCAGGAGATTGCCACGCCAGTGTGCGCACTGGCTCGCAATGACAGCATATTTTTAGAAAAGGAGGCCATCCATGCGCTTACCCGAAAATGTATCCTACTGCATCGCTGCGCTGGAGGCAGCCTCCTATCCCACCTACGCCGTGGGCGGCTGCGTCCGGGATGCGGTGCTGGGGCTCACGCCCCATGACTTTGACCTGTGCACCGCCGCTTTGCCGGAGGAAATACAGTCCGTTTTTGCTGACCGCAGCCTGGTTTTGGCAGGCTTGAAGCACGGCACCGTGGGGGTCATCTTCCCCGACGGGGTGGTGGAGATCACCACCTTCCGCACCGAGGGCGGCTATGCCGATTGCCGGCATCCGGACTGGGTGCGTTTCGTGCCCAATGTGGAAGAAGACCTGGCGCGCCGGGACTTCACCGTCAACGCCATGGCCTGGTCCCCCACTCGGGGCTTCGCCGATCCATTCGGCGGTGAAAACGATCTTAAAAATCATATTTTACGGGCAGTTGGCGACCCAACAGCACGTTTTCAAGAGGATTCTCTGCGGATTTTACGAGGAGCTCGGTTCGCCGCAAAGTACCGGCTGACCCCGGATCCGGAAACGGAACATGCCATGATCGCCCTGGCGCCGCTGATGGAAAATTTAGCTAGGGAACGGGTGTTTTCAGAGTTATGTAAACTACTTACCGATGCCACCGCCGAGGATCTGCTCCGCTGGCAGCCTCTCATTACCCAGGTGATCCCGGAGCTTGCCCCCACGGTGGGCTTCGATCAGCACTCTTCCTACCACGCCTACGATCTTTACACCCACATCGCCCACGTCACCGCTGCATCGGCGGACACCTTGGCTTCCCGTTGGGCGGCGCTGCTGCACGATGTGGGCAAGGTGGCGACGTTCACCCTGGACGCTGCCGGTCACGGGCATTTTTACGGTCACGCCCAGCTGGGTGCGGACATCGCAAACGAAATCCTTCTGCGGCTGAAAGCTCCCACAGCCCTTCGCCAGCAGGTGGTGGCGCTGGTAAAGCAGCACATGACCCGTCTGGAGCCGGACAAAAAGCTTCTGCGCCGTTGGCTCAGCCGATTGGGCCGCGATACGGTGCTGGCGCTTCTGGCTTTGCAGGAGGCGGACATGGGCAGCAAAGGCACCGGCATCCCGGAGGCCTTGGCCGATTATCGGGAAATTCATGCCCTTTTGGATGAGATTCAGGAAGAGAATGCCTGCCTGACCCTGAAGGATCTGGCCATTGATGGTCATGATTTGATGAAGCTGGGCTTTGCGGGTAAGCAGATCGGCGATTGTCTGAATCGCCTTTTGGAGCAGGTGCTGGACGAGCAGCTCCCCAACGAAGCCACCGCCCTCCTCACCGCCGCACAAACACTGCTCAACCAATGGTAATCACATTGTAGGGCGAGGGCATGCCCTCGCCGTCGCCGCAGGCGCAGTACGCAGCTGTCGCACCTACGGTGCGACACAGGTGGGTCAGTGCCCCACCCCTACAAAGACCATCCCATTTTTGAGGTGACTTTATGAAAAAAATCGGCATACTTCTCTCCCTTGTTTTGACGCTGATTTTGTCCGGCTGCGCAAAGCCGGCACATGATCCGGTTCCCACAATAGCGCCCACCGGGGAGCTGACCGTGCATTTCCTGGACGTGGGGCAGGCGGACTGCGCGCTTTTGGAGTGCGATGGAAAATACATCCTCATCGACGGCGGCAACGTAGAAGACAGCTCCCTGGTGGTCAGCTATCTGGAAAAGGCCGGGGTCTCGGAGCTGGAGGCAGTCTTCTGTTCCCACGCCCACGAAGACCATGTAGGCGGTCTGCCCGGTGTGCTGGCGGTGTATCCCACCGGCGCTGTGTACGCCCCCACCCGTACCTATGCTTCCAACTGCTTTGATGATTTCGTTTACTACACCGACCAGCAGGGTCTGGAGGTAACCATCCCCTCGGTGGGCGACAGATGCACCTTCGGCGGCGCCACGGTGGAGGTGCTGGGTCCGGTGAAGACCTACGCCGAAACCAACGATACCTCGCTGGTGCTGGCAGTAACCTACGGCGATGCCCGTTTTCTCTTCACCGGCGACATGGAAATTTCCGCAGAAACCGACCTGATCGAATCCGCTGCCGACCTCCATGCCGATGTGCTGAAGGTAGGTCACCACGGCAGTGATACCTCCACCGGCTACCGCTTCCTCCGGGAGGTCATGCCCACCCATGCCATCGTGTCCGTGGGCGAGGGTAATTCCTACGGTCACCCCAACGACAAGACTCTTTCGCTTCTCAGCGATGCCGGTGCAACGGTGTACCGCACCGACAAGCTGGGGCACATCATCGCCGTCAGCGATGGCACCAATGTGACGGTGAGTTGGACTTCCTCCGCCGCACCGGAAGCCCCGGAGGACACGGAAATCACCTATATCGGCAATAAAAATTCCAAAAAACTGCATCTGGACACCTGCGGAAGCCTGCCCAAGGAGGAAAACCGGGTGTATTTCGACGATTACGACGCAGCCATCGCCGATGGCTATACCCCATGCTCCCAATGTATGCCTTGATACAAAAGCTGCCGCCCTCCGCGGCAGCTTTTGCTCTAAATGATTATTTAGCGGTGTAATGACGCACTAAAAAAGAAGTATGTCATTGCGAGCCAGTGCGCACACTGGCGTGGCAATCTCCTGGATTTTGCGGTATTTTAAGTGGTAGTTGTAACATTTTTGCATCGCCGTGGGGGATTGCCACGGC
>JAZNRS010000064.1:0-4047 GCA_045590815.1 Faecousia sp. | reverse complement strand
GATATTTTTCTTTATCTATAAAATATTCTTGAAATTACTGTATCTTTTTTGGATTTGCTGACTCTAATCTATGAAACGAGGTGATAGGAAATGAAAGAGTTCGATACCATATTCAAAGAATTCACCCCGGTGGTCTATCATTTCTTGTTATCACTTTGCGGAAATGAGAGTTTAGCCGAGGAACTGACATCCGAAACGTTTTATCAAGCGTATCTTCATATAGGACAATTTCGTGGCGACTGCAAAATTGAAACATGGTTGTGCAAGATTGCAAAAAATGCTCTTATCAGGGAGCAAAAACGGCGTAGTCGATTTGCCAGTCCAGATACCTTGAAGAAAACCATTGCTGAAACTAATGTTTTTGAAGTATTGGCAAATAGGGAGCAGGCGTTGCAGATACATAGGCATCTCCACACTCTGAAAGAACCTTACAGGGAAGTATTCATGTTGAGAGTGTTTGGCGATCTGAGCTTCAAAGAAATCGCTGATATATGCGGCAAGTCAGAATCATGGGCTAAAGTTACATTCTATCGGGCAAAAAGCAAGTTAATTGAAGATATGGAGGGAAAAATATGAATTACACCTGTGGTATTATTGACGATCTCCTTCCGCTGTATGCGGATGGTGCTTGTTCAGAAGAAAGCAACGCAGCAATCGAAGCACATTTGGCATCTTGTGAAGCGTGTCGAAAAAAACTGGAAAGAATGCAGTCTGATACTGTTGTATCGGAAACCAGTAAGTCTACTGGCGAGGTAGCGGTAGTCAAATATGCAAATAAGGTGAGAAAACATCGCATCAAATTGGCCATCGGCATAGTAGCATTATCTGTTATTGCCGCCTGTCTGCTTTCATTGGTATTCCTGACTCTAAAAGATATGCACAATTACGCAAATCCCATAATCCATGAAGTGGAAGCAGGCACATACAATTTGACCTCCAACGATCTTGAAGTTACTGTTGCGGATGTCGGGGAATATGTTTTATTCACAAACAACACAAAGATAGAGGTTTCTGTCGATCAGGATGCAGATTTTTCCGGTGAAGTGCTGCTGTGGAATGCGGATGATCCCAATAACCCTGTGACCATTCTCTACGGAAAAATCACGCCAGAAAAAAGAGCATTCACATTTTCACACCTAAGTTCGGCACATAGATACATGATTACTTGTGACGGAAATGAGAATTTGGTGCTGACTATTACTGATGGCCGGAATGTGAGTTTCTTTGGAAGTATGAAAAATGTTTTGATCCATGTTTGGGATCTGATTATGGGGTTCTAAACACTTTAGAACCCGTGTCGAACTAAGGGCGCACTTACTCACCACCGGCTAAACCGGTGGTGTTGTGCTATCCATGGGAAAAGAGAAAAGGCTCCCTTGTGTAAAGGGAGCTGTCAGCGAAGCTGACTGAGGGATTGTCAACCCCTCTGAGCAGGCTTATGCCTTCCCACCTCCCCTTGCACAGGGGAGGCTTTGGTGCGGTCTAACTGGGGAAAATATCCTTGCCAAATCGCGTGCCATTCGGTGTGGCGGTAGTTTCCGTAACACGATTACAAAAATAAAATCCTCCCTATGAGATTTTCATAGGGAGGATTCACTGTTTTACGGACATCTGCCAATTGGCAGCGTCCTTTATTTATGCTTTATTTCGCGTGGATCGCCGATTATCTGTAATCGTAGCCGACGGTCTTGTAGCGCGGCGGGATATAGGGAACCTGCAGGAAGCTGGCGTACTCACCGCCGGTGTGGATGATGTGGCGGCCGTGGTTGTCAGTATCCCAGCTCAGCGGCTCGAACCAGCCCTCGCGGATGTAGCGGCCCGCGATCTGCACGCGGATGCGCTGACCCTTATGCCAGAAACGGCTGGAGGGGACGATCTCGATGTCGCACTGCGCAATTTCGCCCTTGGAGAGCTTGAGCTCGCGCTCATGCTTCATAACGGGCTGATAGGCCGTGGAGAGCTTCTCGTCCAGCTCGCGGTGGGAGACGCGGCACTTGCCCCAGGCGCCGGGGTGATGCTCGCCCAGCGTATCCCAGGGGATCCAGTTGCCGGCAGCGTCGGACTTCTGGATGTTGATGAACAGGTCGGCGTCGTCATGGCCGTCGACCTCGACGAACAGGCGCAGGAACATGTAGCCGGTGAGTTCGGTGTCCTCAGTAAACTCCATGTCAAACTCCAGCTCCTCGGTGTTGCTGTCGTAGCTGACGGAAGTGTGGTAGGGAACAGGCTCAGCCTTCATGTCCATATGCTTGGCATCCAGATAGTAACGGCGGTACTCAGTGCGCTTGATGGGGAAGGAATCCTCACCGCGGCGAACCTGATAATCCACATCGTAAGCGTCCATAACGTCAACGCGGAAGCGGGGCGTCATTTCCCAACCGTTGTGAATGTCCTTCAGATAGCGGTCGTAGAACTTCTTGAGGTCTTCAAGGTTCTCGTTGGCATAGGTATCCGGCCACTCAAAGTCACGGTGCGCGCGCAGCCACTTTTTGCGGGACTTGCACTTGCGGAAGGCCTGGCAGGAACCGCGGAGATGGAAGTGGCTCCAGCCGCAGGTCTGGTAGACCGGGATCTTGACCTTGGAGAAATCCGGAATCTTGCTCTGCCAGTAGGCGTTCATCAGCGGATACTTGCGGGCCATGGCAACCTGATCGTCCACGCCGCTGCCGCCGGTGACCTGACCGCCGATGAACTCGTTGAAGCTCAGCGCCGGAATGCCGCCCTCGTACAGGGACTCACGGTACTGGTCGGTGGTGGACTCCCAGGGCGCGATGCAGGCCAGATGCGGCGGGCAGGTGGCTGCGATGCCCCACTGGTGGATGGCGACGCCGGAGTTGCCGGCCATGCCGACCTTGCCGTTGCACCAGGGCTGCACGGCGATCCACTCGACGAAGTCATAGCCGTCCAGACCGTCCTGCATGCCGAAGATATGCACATCGCCCTCGCTGTGGCCGGCGCCGCGCACGTCGACGTTGGCAACAGCGTAGCCCTGATGGCACCAGTAGGCGGGGTCCGGAGATTCGAACTTGGCCATCTTGGAAACCGTCCCGGGAGGCACGCCCATGAGCTGCCATTCGCTCATGCCTTCGCCCGGACGCTTGCCGAACCAGCTCCAGGAAATGATGACCGGCACCTTCTTGTCGGTGTCGGGACGGAAAATATCGCAATAAATCTTGCAGCCGTCGCGCAGGACGACCTCGACATCCTGATCGCAGAGGATGCCGGGCGCAGCCTCATAGGTGCGCGGATTGAAGGGGGCGCAGAAGCCGTGACCCATGCGGAGCATGGGATCATCGCTGGCGGAGATGTCAACACCGGGATCCATGGCAACAGGCTTGCGGGCAAGCTTGTAAATGGTTTCGATCTCTTCGCCGAAGAAGGTTTCGGTTTTAACGAAATGGGTCTCGTCGATGAACTTGCGCTCGTCCATATTAACCTCCTGTGTAAATGTTTTCAGCGTGTATTTTACTCGTTCTCGAGAATGTCTGCAACGAAATCGACGCAGGCGCCGACAGTCTTCTGGCGGCGGAAGTTCATGAAGGGAACTTCGACGTCAAACTCGTCCTCAAGGTAAGTGGTGATCTGGGTGATCTGGGTGCTCTTGAGCGCGAGATCGCCTTCGAGGGTCATCTCGTCCTTGATCTCCTCGGGGTTGATGCCAAGCAGCTTGGCGGCGCGGTCGACCAGCTTTTCGCGGACATCGCTTGCGTAACTCATGTGTTTGTTCTCCTTTTCATTTATTATGGCATAAAAAGCCATGCTTGAAATCCTGATACATTTCTATTATAATATCCCGCAACAAGACTTTACAATGTATCACAGCATAAATTAATGCGGTGTATTATTGCGTAAAATTGTGTTTTGACACAAATGCGGGAGGAGCGGCTGGCGTATGAGGATCATGAATCTGGCGGAATCCGTCATGGAGATCGAGATCGTCCGGATCCGGGAACCGGATGCGGAGGTTTTTTCCTGTGAAATCGCAAAGCCGGGGGCGCAGCCGATCCCCGGCGTGCTCTATATCTGTCCGGGCAGCGAGCAGCCGGA
>JAZNRS010000063.1:0-2467 GCA_045590815.1 Faecousia sp. | reverse complement strand
CTTGTCGAAAACCTCAAAGTCGGGAGCAGGGATCTCTTTGGGGGCTTCCTGAGCGGCAGCTTCAGGCGCCGCTGTGGGTTCGTTTTCCGTCATTTCCTCTTGCTTTTCCGCCTGGGCGGTGGGCTGGGGCGTGGCGTGAACGATCATTTGTTCAGCAGTTACCCCCTGTCCCAGCTTGTTGTACAGCGCATAAGCGCCAACCAGCAGGAAAACAAAAACCAGCAGGATAATCAGCAATATATTTTTATTTTTCATCATTTTCACCTCTTTAGCTGATAAGATTCAGCAGTCGTCCCAGCGTACCGGTAGCCATCAGGATGCCGATGAGCACCAGCAGGCAGCCGCTGACGGTATTAATGACCTTGTAGTTTTTCTTGATCCAGTTGAATGCGGATTTGAGATAGTCGATGAGTACTGCGCTCAGGATAAACGGAATGCCCAGACCCAGCGAATAGGCCAGCAGCATCAGCATGCCCTGCACCGCATGTCCCTGCTGGGAGGCCAGCATCAGCGCGGAACCGAGGAATGCGCCGCCGCAGGGCGTCCAGCCCAGGGAGAAGATCACGCCGAACACCAGCGCTGAGAAGAAGTTCATGTCTTCCTTGATAGCATTGCGCTTGCTTCCCCTGAACAGATTGATGTGGAACACGCCCAGGAAGTTCAGGCCGAAGAAGATCACGATCAGACCGGATACGATGTTCACAGCAGTCTGATGTTGACGCAGGAAGCTGCCCACTGTTCCGGCAAGTGCGCCAAGGATTACAAAGATGATGCTGAAGCCGGTAACGAAACCAAGTGCCCCGGTCAGCGTCTTGCGCACACTGCGCTCTCCTCCGCCCGCGAAGTAAGAAATGTAGATGGGCAGCATGGGCAGAAGGCACGGAGAAATGAAGGTGATGATCCCTTCCAGAAAAGCTATGATATATTGCATTTGCTGCACTCCTTTCAAATGTGCGGATGTTTATACGCGATTATTCTCTATCCATTTATTACTTACCACGGTATTTGAGAAATGAATCAGAGACACGCAATTGAAATCAATTTACATATTGCATCTTTTGCATTCCTTAGTGAAAATCCCGGATACCAAATAGCCAATCACGCCCATATACAGCATGGAGCCGAATGGGCTTGAAGTGATGGGACAGCTTCCGCTTGCGCATCCGATAAAGTAATAATATGCCAGTCCCGCCAGCGCGCCGCCCAGAGTGAACAGCGCGGGGCGAATCCATTTCCTAATCTTCATTTTCAGGCACCTCCTGCCAGAAATTCTTCAGCCATGTGAACAGCCATGGCCCCGTCTGCTACGGCAGTGACTACCTGCCTGAGCAGCTTGGTTCTCACATCTCCCACAGCATATACGCCGGGGATGTTGGTTGCAGTGTTTTCACCTGCGACGATGTAGCCGCCCTTATCCAGCTCAACCTGATCTGCGACCAGCTCCGTGGCAGGCTTTCTGCCTACGCTGACGAACACGCCGTCCGCTGCAAGCACCGTTTCTTCGCCGGTCTGTACATCCTTCAGTCGGACACCGATGAGCTTGTCTTCGTGAAGCAGTTCCATTACCACACTATTCCAGCGGAATTCCACGTTCTCTGCTCTCATCAGGGGTTCATGGTAGATCTTCGTCGCCCGGAGCGTATCTCTGCGGTGAACAATGATAACCTTCTCAGCGACGCGGCTCAGAAGCAGCGCATCCGCTGCTGCGGTGTTGCCTCCACCCACGACTACAACAGTCTTTCCCTTGTAGAACATTCCGTCGCATGCCGCGCAGTAAGCAACTCCCCGACCAACCAGTTCCTTTTCATTGGAGACGCCGAGTTCCCTTGGATTTGCACCTGTCGCCAGCACGATGGTCTTTCCATAGAAGGTTCCCTCGCTGGTTTCTACCTTCTTCGGGTTGTCCTTCAGATCAACGCTGCGGACTTCAGCATTCTGAGTCTTAGCGCCGAAGCGTTCAGCCTGCCGCTGCATCTGATCCGCCAGTTCCCAGCCGCCGATGCCGTCCACAAAGCCCGGATAGTTGTCGATCTGATGGGTCAGCGCCATCTGTCCGCCTGCGGAGAGCTTTTCGATCACCAGCGTATCGAATCCTGTTCTTGCTGCGTACAGCGCGGCCGTGTATCCGCCGGGTCCGCCTCCGATGATAATCATATCGTAAACGTGAGCGTTTTCTTTCTTGGTCTGTTTAGGCAGGATGCCGGAAAGAAATTCATCGATGGTTGCCTTGGATTCCGGTGCAACAGTGGAAGCAACGGGCTTGCCGTCCACATACAGCCTGAGCGTAGGGATCAATTCGACCTGCAGTTCACTCCAGAGCTTGTCATTCTCGTCCATATTGACCTTTACCACTTCAAGTACGCCTGCGTACTGCTCTGCAATCTGCTCGTATGCCGGGTTGATCTTGCGGCAATGCGGGCACCAGGGCGCCCAGAAAGCTACCAGAAAAGTCTGTCCATTTGCAATC